>JAPSLU010000329.1 GCA_031180405.1 Bacillus sp. (in: firmicutes)
TACTCTCGTCTTTTAAAAGACCGTATCATTATGCTTGGCAGTGGCATTGATGATAATGTGGCAAACTCTATCGTTTCTCAGCTACTTTTCCTAGAAGCAGAAGATCCAGAAAAAGATATCTCAATCTATATTAATAGCCCAGGTGGATCGATTACGGCTGGTATGGCAATCTATGATACAATGCAATTCATCAAGCCAAGCGTTTCAACAATTTGTATTGGTATGGCTGCATCAATGGGTGCATTCTTACTTGCTGCAGGAGACAAAGGTAAGCGTTATGCACTTCCTAACTCCGAAGTGATGATTCATCAACCACTTGGTGGAGCTCAAGGTCAAGCAACTGAAATCGAAATCGCTGCGAAACGTATTCTTTTCTTACGCGATAAATTAAACAAAATCCTATCTGATCGTACTGGTCAATCTTTAGATGTAATCGAGCGTGACACTGAGCGTGATAACTTCATGACAGCTGAACGTGCACTAGAGTATGGTTTAATTGACAAAGTATTAGATCGTAATACACTAGGTAAATAATCGAATTGAAGCTAAAACCATTTTTGGTTTTAGCTTTTTTCATAACCTGTAAAATAGAAAGACACACCGCCAATTACTCTTCGGTGTGTCTTTTAATTAGCCTTCTTGTTGGACAAATTTAGCTAGTGCTTCAACAGCTTCTTGCTCATCGCTACCTTCAGCAATGAGATTAATCACTACTCCAGTACTCACAGCTAAACTCATTAAGCCCATAATGCTCTTTGCATTTACTTTTTTGCCATCTTTTTCTAAAAATATATCTGCTGCAAAACGGTTTGCTTCTTGAACAAATAATGCTGCTGGACGCGCTTGTAAACCTGTTTTAAGATTTACCTCAACTTGCTTTTCAACCATGTTAATCTCCTCTTCTCTTTATAAGTTTTATTTTATAGATAACGGCTGGCCTGATCTAAGTTGTTCAGCTATTTCGTCTAGCTTACGTAAGCGATGGTTAATGCCTGATTTACTAATTGTACCGCTTGATACCATTTCACCTAGTTCTTTAAGTGTTACATCTTGATATTCAACTCTCAGCTTAGCGATTTCCCGCAATTTATCTGGTAAAACATCCAAACCAACTTTATTATCAATATAGCGGATATTTTCAACTTGTCTAAGAGCAGCGCCGATTGTTTTGTTTAGGTTGGCTGTTTCACAGTTCACTAAACGGTTGACTGAATTCCTCATATCACGAACAATTCGGACGTCTTCGAATCGAAGTAAAGCTTGATGAGCCCCGATAATGTTCAAGAACTCTGTTATTTTTTCCGCTTCTTTTAAATACGTAATAAAGCCTTTTTTACGTTCTAACGTTTTGCTATTTAATTCAAAGGTATTCATTAACTCACAAAGGGAATCATTATGTTCCTTATAAAGCGAGAAAATTTCAAGGTGATAAGATGAAGTTTCCGGATTATTGACGGATCCACCTGCAAGAAATGCTCCTCTTATATAAGAGCGTTTGCAACATTTCTTTTTCACTAATTTTTCAGAAATACTCCGAAAAAACGTAAAGCCTTCATCAAGAATATCAAGATCTTCTAAAATGTCCTTCGCCCTTTCAACTAGGCGTACAATGTAGACATTGTTTTTTTTCAAGCGCATCTTTTTTCGAACGAGCAACTCAACTGATATTTCATATTGTCTTTTTAAAAGCGTATAAATTCTTCTGGCTATAGCTGCATTTTCCGTTTGGATGTCTAAAATCAACATTCGATTTGAAAATGAAAGAGATCCGTTCATTCGAATAAGTGCTGATAGCTCTGCTTTTAAACAGCATGGCTTTAATTCTAGGTTTGTTAATTCTTTTTTTGTCTCAGATGCAAATGACAACTCTGCACCCCCATTCTGTTTCAGGAACTCATGTCATCTCATGTTGTAGAATTCCGTATAATAGCTTAGCTACTTTATTTGTATCATGTCTAATCACACTGTTTTCATAACAAACAATTTTGTCTGTCAACACTTCAAGTCCTAATGATTTTAGTTTTTCAATATCGTAGTGTACCGGCTTTGCAAGCTCTTCCTCATAAAGAGCTTTAATAGTTTCTGGAATTTCTTCTTCATTGACGAGGATCGTATCGATAAAGGATTTCTGCATATGATCATACAAAGCTTTTACGTGATCGCTCGCAGAGTAATCCAGTGTTTCCCCTGCCTGTGTCATCACATTGCAAATGTAAACCTTTTTTGCCTTTGCGCTGCAAACAGCTTCCCCTATTTTAGGGACTAGGAGATTTGGTAAAATACTCGTATACAAGCTACCAGGACCAATGATAATTAAATCCGCTTCTCGAATGATATCAATTGTTTCAGACAATGGTTCAATCTTGCTTGGACTTAGAAAAACCCGCTTTATTTTTTTTCCTGAAAAAGGGATCTTTGATTCGCCTGACACAATTGTCCCATCTTCCATCTCAGCGTTTAAAATAACACTCGTATTAGCAGCAGGTAACACTTTCCCACGCACATTTAATACAGTACTCATTTCTCTAATGGCATGAACAAAATCACCTGTAATATTTGTCATTGCTGCTAAGATTAGGTTTCCTAAGGAATGACCAATCAAATTATTTCCTTTATTAAAGCGGTGTTGAAATAGTTCTTCAACGAGTGGCTCAACATCGGATAAAGCCGCTAGTACATTGCGAATATCACCAGGAGGAGGAATGTTCAATTCATTGCGGAGCCTGCCTGAACTCCCGCCATCATCGGCAACAGTTACAATGGCTGTAATATCAACAGGAAAATGCTTTAATCCTCTTAATAGGACAGATAATCCCGTACCGCCACCAATGATGACCACTTTAGGCAAATTTTCTTTCGTCGTCATTCCTTAATGATTCTTTCTTTTCTCAATGTCTCTATGGGAAACTTGAGTGTGGTAATCATTTTTATAGTAATTGGCAATATATTCAGCTAATGTTACTGAGCGATGTTGTCCTCCTGTACATCCAATCGCAATAACAAGTTGACTTTTACCCTCACGTTTATAGTAAGGCAGCATAAACGTAAGCAGATCTTGGAGCTTTTCTAAAAACTTTTGCGTTTCATTCCACTTTAGAACATAAGAAGAAACCTCTTCCTGTAAACCCGTTTTCGGTCTCATATGATCAATATAATGTGGGTTAGGTAAAAAGCGTACATCAAAGACAAGGTCTGCATCAATAGGGATTCCATACTTAAATCCAAATGAAGTCACATTAACGGTAAATGTATGTTGTACACTTGAAGAGAACTGTTTTAGGATTTTTTCTCTGAGGTCTCTAGGCTTTAAATCAGATGTATCATAGATAAGCTGTGCTCTACCCTTCAATTCCTCAAGGAGTTCCCTCTCAAGACCGATCCCCTCTAACGGAAGACCTTTTGATGCTAATGGATGGGAACGTCTAGTCTCCTTATACCTAGTAACAAGCGTTGAATCTTTCGCATCTAAGAATAAAATATGTGGTGTTAGCCAAGCATTTTCTGCTAAATCATCAAGTGCTTCAAACAAGCTGTCAAAAAATTCTCTTCCGCGAAGATCCATAACAAGCGCCACTTTGCTCATTTTAGAGCCCGATTCCTTCATTAACTCTAGAAATTTAGGTAATAATGTTGGTGGCAAGTTGTCCACACAGAAATATCCTAAATCCTCAAAGCTTTGGATCGCAACCGTTTTTCCAGCTCCAGACATACCTGTTATGATCACCATTTGCACCTCTTGTGGTGTTGGAGTCTGCTGTTGTTCATTTTGCTCGAACGTCATATTATTATCCTCCTCTCTTTCCTCGCTTGCTATCGTTAGTCATTTTAACGTTACCATGTTTGATCTAACGTTCATGATAGTTTGTTAGAAAATATGCCACACATCTGATTTTCACATGTCTTATTGTGGATCAAGACGATAGGAAAGCAGTTCAAAATCAGGTGTGTATGTAAAGGTTCCATAGAGCATCCCTGTTCCTTTTATGACATAATCTAAAATGTGATGATCACCTGGTGCCATCGGTAACTCTTGGATCACATCTTTATCATGCCATTTAATTGTTCCTTCTTCTGATTTTAATACATTTGTTCCTTGGTAATCAGTCGCTAAGAACGTAAACATCATCCATTCGGAAACAATGTCTGTTCCATCTTTTATGATGAAGGTAAAAATCCCCTTAAGCTGTGGGTTTTTAATATATATTCCTGTTTCTTCACGGTATTCACGAGTCACCGTATCTTTCACAGATTCTCCCAACTCCATTTTACCACCTGGAGCTACCCACCAGCCTCTTCTAGGTTTTTGCAGGAGAAGAACTTTATTTCCTTCCATTAAGACGCAATTAGTTACTCTTTGCAAATTCTTCACCTCTATTATGTTAGCAACGTACTTTTTTCTTTCATTATACTATGTTCAAATGGTCTTCACAACGAACAGGATTGGAGTCCTTTATAAATCTAACGTGTTTTCACAAGGGATTGCCTATTTAGCATGATTGGTAAATTTTGCAGTTAGAAACGAGAGAAAAATTCTAAGAAGAGGACCTACTATATGTATATACGATTAACATAAAAAACTGTTTCATTTTTTTTAGGCTGTTTTC
>JAPSLU010000330.1 GCA_031180405.1 Bacillus sp. (in: firmicutes)
ATCGCCCCATAGCCTGAGTACGGTTTTCCAATTTTTCCGGTTGCTATAACAAAATTGAGGAGATTTCTAACCGCTACGGTTCCATCGATTTGCTGTTCAACACCCCGCGCTGTGAACAGCATTCCAGATTCCTCACTAGCAAATTTACTTGCGGCTGTTTGTATTTGTTCTATAGGAACACCAGTTAAGTCAGAAATCTCATCAAGGGATAGGGAATTTACATAGTCCTTTACTTCTTCAAAGCCGTTTGCCCGTTCTTTAACAAACGTTTCATCAACTAAATTTTCATCGATAATGACTTTTAAAAAGCCGTTTGCCAACGCTGCATCCATACCCGGTTTTACCTTTAAATGAAGATCAGCTAATTGTGTTGTCGGCGTTTCCCTCGGATCAATCGCAATGATATAAGCACCATTTTCCTTTGCTTTTTCAAAATAAGGCATAATGGTCGGCTGACATTCTGCAATATTTGTACCTGCTAATATGATAACCCTTGTAAATGGTACTTCCTTTAGCGAGTTTGTTAATCCACGGTCTAAGCCAAATGTTTGGTTTGCCGCAGTTGCCGCAGCTGACATACATAGACGCCCATTATAATCAATATAAGGAGTCTTCAACCCGACTCTTGCAAATTTACCTAATATATAGGCTTCTTCATTTGTAATAGAGGCACTTCCATAAATAGATAGAGCCTCATGCCCATCGACCGCTTGTATTTCCTCAAATTGTTTCTTAATATGCTGCAAGGCATCTTCCCAAGAAATGCGAACAAACTCCCCGTTTACTTTTAATAATGGATGCAAAATCCGGTCTTGATGAAAAGGATGCTGATGAGCATTCATCCCTTTTATACATAATCGACCCTCTGTCGTTGGATTGTCTTTCCCTATCGTTTTATATGTTTTTCTCGACACAACAGATTGCTCGATTAATTGCATCTTACATTGCATACTACAAAACGGACATTGCGTATCATATACTTTCTCGGATTGAACCTCTTGTTGCTTCGTCCGGAAATATTTTAATAACAGATCGGTCAAGGTACATCACCTCTTATTCTATTAATCTTTTATTTATAACGACTTCTCAACATATGAGCTCATCTCTAATTCCAACCGCTCAACTAGCTGCTCACATAACGAATCCTCAAATAAAATCTCTCGAATATGAATCATTCCTACACGTTCAACCCAATCTCCTAATTGCTCTAAATAGTTGGCTGTTTCTCTGTAGTATTGAATAAGTCCACAGATCATCCGCTTTGCCATATCCTCATTAGTTGCTACAGTGAAAAGTTCTCCCTGCTTAGAAGTAGGAGATAAACTTCCTCCCACAAAAATCTCCCAGCCCCGATCAGCACCTACAATGCATATATCTTTTGTCCTCATATCGATTTCTTTATGCTTGCATGCTGATACACTTAAAACAAGCTTATGAGGCGTTAATAAAAACTCCAGCTCTTTTTCTAGCTCTATCGATAACTTAAGAGATTGTTCTGTATTGCACTGACACTCTTGTTCACTAAAATACGTGTTTATATGCCGAACTGTATTGGGCGTAATTGGACTTAATCTTAGTTCAGAACAAATTGCATGAATATGTTCCTTTTTAATCCCTCTTAATTGAATACGGTGTTCAGATGTTATTCCAACATCTGCTATGTGATACTTTTCCATTAACATTGCCATTTTAGTTAAATCTTCTGATGTTACTTTTCCTCCAAATAGTCTTGGAGTAACTGCATATGTGCCATCGCTGAGTAACTTAACCTTCATACTTTCATTTGAATGTAAAGCTTGATTTGTCTCTTCATGCTCAGGATATATCATGGCTAAATAATAGCGGATTGCCGGTACACAACTAGAGCAGCCATCCATTGTGCGCCAGCCTAGTTCAACAAATACCTCTTGCAACGATGACAGATTTTTTTGTTGAATTTGTAAAACCACCTCGTCCTCCGTTAAAGCCGTACAGGAACACAGTGATTTCTGTTCAATGATTTCGTCACATTCATCACTATGAATATAGTTCACTAAATCGGTTAGAAGCAGTTTGCATCCCCCACACGAGCTTGATGCTTTCGTACATTGTTTGACCTCTTTTACAGTTGTTAACCCTTGCTGCTGAACAGCTTCCATTATGACTCCCTTAGTTACACCATTACAATTACAAATCAATTCAGTTAGCTTCATAGACTTGACAGCAGATGTACCATTGTCTGTCGCTAGGAGGAGGCTTTGCTTTTCCTCATCACTTACATGCTTTCTCTTCACAATCATGTCCAGTATTTTGGATTGATGTCTCGTTTCTCCATATAATAACGCGCCAACGATAATATCTCCCCGAAGGACAATTTTTTTATAGATATCTTCTACTTCATTTAGTAAGGTTAGTGTTTTTGTTGATTCATCTTCTTCAAATTCACCAACAGAAAAAAGGTCAATTCCAGGAACTTTTAGGCTCGTTGATAAAACAGAACCTTTGTATCCATCTGCAGGTATATGACAAATTGATTTAGCCAACACTTTCCCTTGCTCGTAAAGAGGTTTTACTAGGCCGTAGACAACTCCTTCATGTTCAACACACTCACCTACTGCATAAATATCTTTGATGCTTGTTTCCATATAATTATTTACGACAATTCCTCTATTAGTTAAGATTCCTGCTTTCTTTGCGAGATTAATATTAGGAACAACACCAACAGACATCACAACAAGATCAGCTTCTACCCTTGTACCATCTGTGAACTGAACCTCCTCCACTCGATCTGTCCCATGAATTTCTTTTGTCACTTTCTCTAAAAGAAATTGAACCCCTTGTTGTTCTAACTGTTTTTGAAGCATAAGTGACGCTTTTGCATCAAGTTGACGTTGCATCAAATACTCAGTATTATGAACAACCTTTACATCAAGTCCTAGATTCAACAAACCTCTTGCTGCTTCAAGACCTAAAACTCCCCCACCGATCACAACCGCTTTTTTCACCTGCTTTGACGCTTCAAGAATACCTTTGCAGTCCTCAATTGTTCTGAACGTGACAACACCCAGCTTCTCCACACCCGGAATAGGGAGGACAAAAGGTGAAGATCCTGTTGCTAAAATCAGTTTATCGAATGGAATTGATTTCCCTTTATCCGTTCTGACGATTTTATGTGTTGTATCAATGCTTGTTGCTGTTTCACCTGAATATAACGTAATCCGATACTTTTCATACCATTCCATGTCATTTATTGTGATCTCAGGAAAAGTAGCCTCTCCTTGAAGAACCGAGGACAATAAAATTCGATTATAATTGAGATGTGGTTCACTACCTATAATTGTTATTTCATAATGATCTTTATTGCACTTCAAAATCTCTTCTATAGTGCGGACTCCCGCCATTCCATTACCGATTACCACCAATTTTTGCTTCATGTTAACCCCCTATCGGAAAAGCGCAAGTGCCTTGTTTAGTCCAGGGTAGAACTTACTCAATCCATATTGACCAACCCTAGAGATGCAAGGTACTGGAGCTAGACACCAAAACTAAGTATAGAATTATTTATCATTACTAAATGATCAGACCCTTTTTAATAAGTCCATTATTTCATATATTAGTTCTCAGAAAATTATTGTTGTTAGATATTCTGACGTAAATTCTTTGTTTCTACTATATATTCTTTTTCCTTCCCTTTTCATTTTGCACAGATATTTTCCATGTCACATTTGCTTACAAGTATCTTTCCTACTAGTTTTATGACTCATATAATAACGACATACAACAATACAGAAAATTAGAATAACTCAAATAGCTACTTGGACAAATGAAAGGAGATTTAACAAATGAAACTATCTGATTTAAAAACAAGCGGTCACCCGAAGACTTTATTTTCCTCATTTTTATATTTTGATGTGAGTTTTATGATTTGGGTTATACTGGGGGCACTGGGAGTATTTATAACACAGGATTTCGGATTATCCCCCTCTCAAAAAGGACTGATAGTTGCCATTCCAATTCTTGCAGGATCTTTTTTCCGAATCATTTTAGGCATTTTAACAGACCGGTTCGGACCGAAAAAGATTGCCATTCTGGGTATGTCCATTACATCCATCCCACTACTTTGGGGCTTATTCGCAGGTACTACACTGCCTGAATTATATATGATTGGAATCTTATTAGGTGTTTCAGGTGCAAGTTTTGCTGTTGCACTGCCAATGGCAAGCAGATGGTATCCTCCCCATCTTCAGGGACTTGCAATGGGGATTGCCGGTGCAGGAAATAGCGGTACATTAATTGCCACCTTGTTTGGTCCACGTATAGCTGAAAACTTTGGCTGGCATGTCACAATGGGATTGGCTCTAATTCCTCTATTTATTACATTTGTGATTTTTATCTTTTTAGCAAAAGATGCTCCATCACAACCTGCACCACAACCACTCGCAAACTACTTTAAGGTGTTTGCACATAAAGATACTTGGTTTTTCTGTATTTTATATAGTGTAACCTTTGGAGGTTTTGTTGGTTTATCAAGCTTTTTGAGTATGTTCTTCGTTGATGAGTATAAATTATCTTCTGTTCAAGCCGGTGATTTTGTAACATTATGCGTTGCAGCAGGAAG
>JAPSLU010000331.1 GCA_031180405.1 Bacillus sp. (in: firmicutes)
CTTCTTTCACCATTTCTTCTTTTTCCAATGCTTCAATAAACGAAAGGGCTTCATCTGCTGAAAGCTTCCCTTCTTCAACTAATCTTAAAATGCGTTTTCTTTGCTCTCTCATTTGAACTCCCCCTTAGGTTTCCTTTGTGAAAATTCTGATCCCTTTTACAATATTCCAAATAAACACGATAATATTAATGATGCCCACAACCAAAAATCCAATAATGGCACTAAAGAAAATCGTATCATCAGAAGGATTGGAGCCTATTGTAAAGAAAAGCGTGATAAAGAGTCCTACAATTGACAAGAACGGAATGATATGAGAAACAATTGCTTTTTTTGCATGTTGCTTGACTTCCTGGTGGTCCACTACAAAATAAATTACAATTGGTAACAAAAACGGAGCAAATAACACACTGAAATAATTTAATGAGGCTAAGAATTTATTTGTATTATCCATTTCCTTCACTCTCCTTATCTTTAGTACGTATGAAAGGGAAAGAGGTTTCAGTATAGAATGGTGAAATTTTATTCTTTTTAAGTTGAATTGTTGGGGGAAGAAAATTGGGGAAAAGAACTTAAATAGCAGATGACTTTTAAGTTTGTTTTGTATATTTTGTTGCTATGTAACAAAGATTGGAGCAGGTTGATTTCCACTCCAGGCTGCTCGCTTTCCGTGGGGCTTACGAGCCTCCTCACCGCAAGCGGCTGCGGGGTCTCACCTGTCTCGCTACTCCCGTGTCTTGCTCCAGCAGTCTTACTTTTTGAAAAAGTAAGATGCCTAGCCCCTCTTGAATTGAAGACAAAGAACGTCTTCTATTAAAGAGCGCCTTATTTGCCCTAGGCTAAACAGGCGCTCCGCATTTCTAAAGTGGAGTCTCACACCTTTCGTTTCAATCAACCTAACTAGTTTTTGTTCAAGAAACCCATAAAACAATAATCTTTCGAAAAGAACCCTATCTAAAAATGAGGTATAGAGCGATTATTCCAACAACAATAAATCCTCCAATTGTCGGGCTTCCATAAAATGTTCTGTTCCATGCATCATCAGTGTCAATTTTACTCTTCTCATGTTTATCTTTATTTATCTTCAATGATTTCACCTCGATTAATTTTTCCTGCAACCACCCTTTTATATATTACGATTTAGTGAACTTAAGGTTTCAACGAAAAGAGCACAAAACAATATCTCATTGGTCTGCTAATTGGCAGATGATTTCATATTCGTAACCTTAATGTTAGTAAAAACCGCCTCTCCACCTTCTGTAAAGAGTGAGATTCCTTGATTCTCGGGTTCCGGAAAAATGACTTGGGAGTGCACTGTCTTTCCATCGTCAATAAAAACCTCAATGCTAGATGTGTCGACGAGGATTTTTAGGTGAACTTGCTGTTTGTTTGCGTTGAACGGTGATTTACTTTCTAAAAATTGATGATTTTCATCAGGAGTTCCTGTATTGGAGCGATTAACATATACATATGGTTGCTCTGGTTCATAGAAAACCCCGACATCGACATGTTTTTTCTTATCGGCTGATTCACGTAGTCTAAGACCGACATTTTTGAGTTTTTTCCACGCGATATCCGCTTCTAATTGGTAAACATCCCCTTGCAATGGGAGAGGTTTAGAGCCATTTACTTTTATATTCTTGAATGATTCAGTATATGTTGCAAAATTTTTCAAGGCTTCGATTGGTTGTGAGGCCAGGTAATATTGATTTTGACCTTCGTGTTTTAATTCAATCTGACGTACAATTGAATCCATGCCATTAAAATCTTCCTGTAATGTTGGAGTGTTATGCGCATAAGCCCAATTATTCATCCAAGCAAAGGCATATCGTCTTTTAAGTTTATCTTTTTCTATCCCGTCTTCAAACGTAACTCCACCATACCAATCAAAGCCATAATCTAACCATTGTGGTTCTTCCTGTTCAGCAATAAATTCTTTTCCATCGAAATCACCGATCCAGTAAGCATACGTATTTGGCTGGTTTGTAGAGCTTCCGTTTGCACTGACACCAAGCACCCATTTTAAAGCTCCATCATCTGCACGCATTTGATAGAGATCTGGACACTCTAACGTACCAATTCCTTCTGAAGTAAAGCTGCTTGTGTACTGCCAATCTTTAAGGTTATTAGATTCGTAGAAACCTATTTTGGAGCCTTCAGCCATAACCATTTTCCATGTATGATCTCGGTCGTCCCAAATGATTTTTGGATCTCTAAAATCAGGTGTTCCTGGATTTTGCATGACGGGTTCATCGCCAAAAGGAGCAAACGTCTGACCATTATCATTGCTGTACCATAAAAACTGTTCCTGGATACCCTTTTCCCCTGGCTGAGTTACAATCGCAATAAAGGCACCTTTTCCAAATCCAGCTGTATTCTCCACATCTATGACCACGGAGCCTGACCACGGATCACCGTTTTTATTGGTATATTTTGGAATGGCTACACCTTCATCCTGCCAATGCACAAGATCTTTTGACGTTGCATGCCGCCATTCTGTCCCATTTCCACGTGGATAATCACGATTATAGAGGTAGTAATAATGGTAGTTTCCGTTAAAATAAATAGGTCTTTGTGGGTCGTTTTTCCATTTATCTGGTACGGTAAAATGGTAGTGAGCACGAATTGATTTAGTTTCATTTACTTTTGTATTGTTTTGATGAGATATACCTTCTTTCATATTCATGAAGACCAAGAATGTAATTACAATCAAAATGCATATAAAGAGGAAGCCTAACATTTTATACCGTTTTTTATCGTTTGACATCTTTCATCACCACATTTAGATCAGTATATAGAAAAAGAAAATGCCATTTTCGTCGGCATTTTCTTATTCAAACTAGCTTATTTTATCGTTACTTGTCCTTGTTCAAGAATACCTTCTTTTACAACAGATGTATTTTGGCCTTTAATATTTAACAGGAAGCTAGGTGCAAAGGTAGATTGATGTTCCTCAAAATACCCTCTATTTGTCATATAGCTTGTTACGACTACATCATCACTGTCTTTTTGCGGAATCGCAAAGTGAGCATAACTCCATGTTACATCATATGGATCTAGGTCGTGATGTAAGACAAGTCCTGTTTTATTTAACGGTTTGTATGGACCAGTTAACGAGTCTGAAACATAACCTAATAGGTAAATATCTTCAGAGTCAATGCCGTCAATCGTCATTTTCGATCCTCTTGAGCTTGTGAATAAATACCATTTCCCATCCTTTTTAAAGATGTTTGGACGCTCAATTTCATCCGTTACTGTATTTGATGCGATAAGTGGCTTCATCACCTTTTTTAGTGTGTAGTCATTATTAATTTCAATAATTCCCAGTGCTCCATTCGATATTTCTGCTAGATCCTTTTTAGAACTATTTAATAGATTGCTTTTTTCATTTTGGAAAAATGCTTCACTATTACTATAATAAGCTTTATTAAATAATGAGTTCTCACCTTGGTAGCCTGTTTCCGTTCCCGTGTTGGCTTCAAAGACAAGGTATTTACGACCATTTTCTTCAATATAATGAGGGTCTCTTAATGTATGATTATCTGAATAATTTCCACCACCGAACGCTTGTTGAACAGTTTGATAGGTTTCCCCATCTCCGTCAAAAATCGACTTATGGTCTTCTACTCCATCTACTTTTAATGTATTTTCACTTTCCTCAGATACATTAATTTTAGCAGTTGTTAATGTTTGTTTTCCGAAGAACCCATTTTTTGGATCCCACCCATGACGATTTGTATAAAATAAGCGAACTTCTCCGTCAGAAGTTAATGTAGCAGAACCAGACCATTCCTCTGCTTGGTCTCTTAAGTTTTTTTCATCTGATTTGAATTTGTCAGAATCTTTAAAGACTCTTCCTGCGTTCTTCCAGCTATCAATCGAATTGTCTCCTACTTTTTTATAAAACATGTAGATGAATGTGTCCCATCCTCGATCAGGGTCACCTGCTAATCCAAAGACAATTTGGTAGCCATTATAGGTTGCAACTGTACCATCCGCATTTTGCAATGGCCATGTATCCCACACATCTAAATTAATTTTGTTACCTGACTCATCATATCCTTTTGCAGAAGGGATATTTTTTATTTTTGATTCGTCAAACTCAGGAACTGTATATCTTGAGTCTCCTTGCTGTTCAATCAGTTTATGCATATCAGAACGTGTGATATGCGAAATACCATAATCCTCTTTGTGATCTCGGGAGTCTTTTTCTTTTGCAAAAGTTAGTGACTCACCGCCTCCTAATAGAATAGCTGTACTAAGTGTTACGACTGTTGCTTGTTTGGCAAAACGCTTAAAGTTCATCACTTGTCCTCCTAATAGGTTTTTAATTGATTACGATGGCTTGTTTCCACCGCTTCTTGTTTACAATTAAAATTATAGGGTAGTGATGTTTTGGAGGATATGTCATAGATTGATTAGAATTTCGTCGTAAATTGATATTTTATAGGGACAAGGGGACAGGTACACTGTCCCAAAATGAGAAACGGGACAAGGGACCTGTCCCCTTGTCCCTATTCCCATGACTTTTGGAATTCTTGCAGTAATTGATCGCGACTGATTTGCTTAT
>JAPSLU010000332.1 GCA_031180405.1 Bacillus sp. (in: firmicutes)
GGCAAAAGCGGCACAAAGTCAAGAAAAAGTTGTGGTATTTTCGCACATGCCTGTATACCCTGAAAATAACCACAATGTCTGGAATGATGAAGCAGTAATAGCAGAACTAGAAGCAGCCGGAAATGTTGTTGCATATTTCAATGGGCATAATCATGCAGGCAATTATGGAGTGAAAAACGGAATTCACTATGTAAACCTCAAAGGTATGGTCGAAACCGATAACACAAATGCCTACTCAATTGTTCGCGTATACAAGGATCGATTGGAAATCGATGGTTTTGGACGTGAAGCAGATCGCATTTTAGAAATACAATAGTAGAAAATAGAGCAAGAGGACGGCTTTTTTGCTTCCTTTAAGGAAGTAAAAAGCCCCTCTTTGTCAGGAATAACCCCTCTTACTCAAACGCAGTACTTCCATATTGTCTTTATCTCTTGACCATAAGATGAAAGTGAACTGAAAAGTTGTTTGTCCGGTAGCTTAGGATTTAATAAATAAACATATAGAAAGTAACTGGTACCAACATTAGACACGCTTAACCACCCTTTTAGTTTTGCAATATAATTTTAATGGTGTTTCCTGAAGGATCCTTGACAGATATTTCTTTATTGCCCTCACTATAATTAAATCCTAACCGATCTAAATTCTCTTTTGCACTATTATACTCTTCTTCAGTAAAATGAAGGGTAAAATATTTTAATCCTAATGCATTTTCCGGTGGTGCAGGTAACCCTTTTCCTGACCAAATGTTCAGTCCTATGTGGTGGTGGTATGCATCTTTGGATACAAATAGCATATGAGTATCTTTGGCAACAATATCAAGTCCAAGTGCTTCCACATAAAATCTTTCTGACTCCTTAATATCCGATACCTGTAAATGCATGTGGCCTATTCTTGTTCCGCTAGATAAACCATTCCATGACTTCTCTTTAATTTCAGCAAATAAACTCTCAGCATCTAACGGGTCAGTGGCTCCGACATAACCACCATTTCCGTCCCTTGTCCACTGATTTGAGTCTCTGTCTACATATATTTCAATTCCGTTATTATCTGGGTCTGCTAGATATACCGCCTCACTATATTGATGATCCGCAGCCCCTTGTACAGGATAACCACTTTCCATTAAATGTTTTAAAGATAAAGCTAAATCCTGTCTAGTAGGAACGAGGATCGCAAAGTGGTAAAGACCGGTTGATCTCAACGGCCGCTCAACAAACGATTGCTCTTCTCTTAATAAAAGCTGCGGGACAGTTCCATCTGTTGTCAATGTTACTGTTTTTTCATCTCTTTCTAATTCTTGAAATCCTATTAATTCCTTATAGAAAGTTAAAGACTGATCTAAATCAGAGACTTGCAGTTCCACATATCCAATTCTAGGTTCCATTACTCCTGTATAAGTTTTCATACTCAAATCTTTTATATGTCCTTCCTTGTTCAGAAATATAAATAGTGCAACTCCAATAGCCAAAATGATAATTATCGCAATGATCCACATATTTTTCATTATTTGCAACCTTTAGGCTGTCTACCCCCATTTAATAAATTACTTGTTTCTTATTTTTGTAATATAGTAGTCTAAAGAAATACGCTTACTACCGTTTAGTAAGAAATAGGCAGACATTGCTACTAACGCAAGATCATACGCGTAACCTCCAATAAAACCTGCAGCGAATTGAACTTTCACAATCGCCCCTAAAAGCACTAAGACAAATAGTCCTCCTACAATACGTGAGGCCAAACCAAGTAGCATTGCAATTCCACCAGCCAACTCAATACTAGCTACGATATAAGCCAAGAATCCAGGCAATCCAATGCTTTCGAACCATCCAGCAATATTTCCAATTCCACCTTGAAATTTTTCAGCACCGTGTCCTATAAAAATAACCCCGAGAATTACTCTTAGTAATAGTGCACCAATATCTTGTTTATTTTTCATTTTAATTCCTCCTAAAATAATAAATTATTCTTTTCACAAACTAATATCTTGTTTCGTCACAACTGATTTTTGTCCCCCTAACTTTCACCTTTTACTTAAGACTTTTTTACGGCCAGCTTACCCTAGTTACAAAGCAAATAGTTTCTTTATAAGAAAATAATAATCATATAAGAAAACTATTACACAAAAAAATAAACCTCACCTTTTGTTTCTCTACAAGAATATTAGTTCACTATATGGTAACAAGGAGCTTGTAGACTGTCAATGATTTTGCTACTATTTACGTAAGTTACATAAAAAAACATATAGGGGTGAATAGATTGGATATAGGGAACAAAATTCGTTCAATTAGAAATAGAAAAAAAATTACGATTGCACAGATGTGTGAAGCAACAGGGCTATCAAAAGGCTTTATCAGTAACGTCGAAAACAATAATACGTCGCCTTCCATTAACACACTAAATATCATAGCAGAATTTCTAAAGGTGCCACTACCCTACTTACTATTAGAAAAAAAACAGCACATGCGTGTTGTTCGAAAAGATGCTAGAAGAACCTCATCGTTAAAAAATTTAAAAATTGAGCATTTAACATCAAAGGGTCCATTACGAATGATGATCGTTGAATCTCCACCTGGTTTTTCCATTGGAGAAGATGAACTCCATGCCCATGAAGGCGAAGAGTGCCATTTAGTGCTAGAAGGAAAAGTTCTTGCTGAACAAGGAGAAGATTCAATTATTGCAGAAGAAGGCGATTCTTTTAGTTGGAACGCAAGTGTTCCGCATAGTGTAAAAAATATTGGAGATACAAAATCAGTCATCCTTATCGCCATTTATTCAGATACAAAATTAGAAGATCTACTATAAGGTACGGTGTCTAAACATAAGTACATAAAGGAGGATAGGCTAGCACAAATATTGCTAACCTATTTTTTTGTACTTTATCGAACTATTTTACCAAAACCTTCTGCATGTCTTCATAACCCTTCGCTGGTATCTTCTTGAATAAATAGAATTAATAGATTGCTTGATTTTTCATTTCTTCACTTTTTTCACTATTTTTTTTTAGTTGTCCTCTTATAACAAGGTTAACAAGATAAATAACTAGAACCACACCTAAACAATCGATGCGACAAGATATACCGCTTGATACGATGCAACTGTGGCGACAAGTCCAAGGATGAAGGAACCTCCTCCAATACCTAAATCAAAAAAGTTGAAGAATGAAGCCATCGCATCCTCATGTTCATGTTCCTCTACTAAGTTCATGCACCATGTTTGAACGGCTGGGAAGATTGCACCAAAACCAAATCCATAAAAGGTAGCTGCGATTAAAAACATGCTATCACTGGCTGCTACATACAGAATAACCAATCCTATAATGGACAAAATAGAGCCTGGAATTAAGATAATCGACGGCCCGTACTTATCAAATAACTTTCCTGATAATAAACGAATGATAAAACTTGCTGCGGCAATCAATAGGAAAAACAGTCCTACTTGAGTAAAATCCTTCTCTATCGCGTATAAAGAAAAGAAAGACATAATTCCTCCTGCTGCAATTCCAATTAAAAAGATGAGTAATGCAGGAAACAAAACTCGTTTTTCCAATAATTTAAATTTCCCACTCACTTGTTTATCTAACTTTTTTCCTTTAGGTGCTCTTTTTATAAGAAGAGCCATAAGAACAGCTAGTAAAAGAACGGCCATACCTCCAAAGAATAACCGTTGAAAGTCATATAATTCTAGGGTCATAATACCAATCATTGGACCTACTGAGATGGCAACTGTTTCTCCCACACCAAAATAGCCAATGCCCTCGCCTCGACGATCTTTGGGAACGATTTCAGCAGCAAGCGTGGCAAAGTAAGTGGTTGCTAAACCGAATCCAGCTCCATGGATTAAACGAATAAGTAATAACGTCGATATGTTACTAGAGAAATAATAGGCACCTGTGGATAGAGCAATAATAAGAATACCTAAAGTTAAAAGGATTTTTTTATCAAGCTTCGTTGCAAGAATTCCTGCAAAGGGGCGAATTAAAATGGCTGATAACATAAAAATCCCTGTTACTAAACCGACCTGGCTTGCTCCTCCACCTAAAACCGTGACAAATAAGGGAAGAGTCGGTAATAGCATTTCAAAAATCATAAAAACTAATGCATTGGAAATCACTACGAAAATAAACGAAAGTGACCAAATTTTATTTTCTATAGTTGTCATTTCATTCTCTCCTTTTTTGTTTCTTTCTTTTTTAAGAAGCAATACAAATAATAAACCTTCCTGTAAGGGGAAGGTCAATAGATAACTTGAATTTGTATTTCTGTCAGGTAATCTTCTTTGCTTCTTGAAATGTAATGGTCAATGATGGTCCTTTCGATGGCATCCCCTATTATTTGGAGATTATTTTTCTGAATATAATCTAGCAGGATTTGATAATATTGAAATGAGTCATTATGATCTCCCCTGTAATAAATGCTAGCATACGTCCCTTTTTGAAAGGTTGTAACTAATGGGCCTTCAATATCTTCTTCCTCAGCTAGGATGAAAATAGAATTATATTTATTAAACTTTTGATTTTTCAGATCATTTACATCTAGTGTAAGTCCGACACCACCAATAAAAATGGAGGA
>JAPSLU010000333.1 GCA_031180405.1 Bacillus sp. (in: firmicutes)
TTGAATTCTCTCCATGCCCCAATAACAAGAGTTTTTTTGGTTTGAATCTACTAACCTGCCTACAAATCTCTGAACCTATTGATCCGCCTGCACCTGTGACGAGGATTGTTTTACCTGACACTTTTTTCGAAATACTTTGAATATCTAATTCTACTGGGTCACGTCCTAACAGATCTTCAACCTGTACATCTCGAAATTGATTAACAGACACTTTTCCAATAACAATGTCCTCAATCATTGGCATGATTTTCGTTTTCGCTTTTGTTTTACTACATTCTTGATAGATTTTTTGAATTTCTGCTTTACTAAGTGATGGAATCGCAATGATGATATGATCAATGTTTTGACTTCCGACAATTTTAGGAATGTCTTCTGTTTTCCCTAAAACAGTGACACCAAAGATTTGAAGCTTTTGCTTCGAGTGATCATCATCAACAAAGGCAACAGGGTGTAGTTCACTGTCATTATTTTTTAATAATTGACGAACAAGCATTGATCCAGCTGATCCTGCTCCCACAATAAGAGCATTCTTCTTTTCAATCTTTGATTTAATATAGCGATCACGAACCATTCTCCATGAAAAGCGTGAACCTCCAATGAGGCACATGTGTAATAGCCATGTAATAACCAACACTCTTACATAGATATGTCCTTCCATAAGCAATTGGATAGCAGCAGCAGACACAATCGAAAATGTGATCGCCTTTACAATGGCTAATAACTCTCCAACACTCGCATACTCCCATGCTTTATGATATAAACGATACAAAAATGCAAACACATGATGACTAACTAGCAGTGTGATAGAGCTAATCACTAGCATTTTCAAAGAATAAAAATTAAAGTATGGATTTAAAATGAAGTATCCAATGTAAATTGAAAATAAAACTATCAGTGAATCCAACCCTACTAACAGTGACATTCTTCTTGAGTAACTCATCATGATCCCTTCTTTTCACGTTTATTTTCCAAAAATAAATATCTAATGGAAAAACACATACGACATACGATCCTATTGTGCTCTTTAATTAGATATCTAGTCTTTACTTTTATATTGACCTACCAGTAGTCGAGAGACTTTGACACAACATATCCCTTTTATTAAATATTTCTTCTAACAATCAACGGAACAATTCACACAAGACTTTATGCCTATGTTTTTACCAGAAAAGAGGAGAGACTGTCAAAAAGACTATTTCCCTCCATAGTAATAGTAATAATAATACTGGTCATCCTCTGTTTTCTTGTTATTCAATACTACACCTAAAATTTTCGCTTGAGCACTTTCTAATAATTCCTTTGCTTTTTTTGCAGAGTCTACTTCTGTTTTTCCACTACCCACAACTAAAACAACACCGTCTGCTACGTTTGCTAATACTTGAGCATCTGTTACAGCTATAATCGGAGGAGTATCAAGTAAAATCACATCAAATTCTTCCTCCGCTTGCTCTAATAACGTCTGCATTGCCTTCGAACCAAGAAGCTCAGATGGATTTGGTGGAATTGGTCCACTTGGTAACACCCAAAGTTTATCCTGTTTTGTTTCATGAACAGTATCATTTAACGTCGCTTGTCTTGCTAGGATATTTGATAAACCACTGTGATTTTCTGTTTGGAACGTATAGTGTACGGTTGGTTTTCGCATATCTGAATCAATCAACAAGACCTTTTTACCTTGTTGTGCAAACACAACAGCTAAATTGGCAACAACTGTTGATTTCCCTTCTGCCGGCCTTGCTGAGGTTACAATCAACGTTTTAATTTCTTTGTCAACACTTGAGAACTGAATATTCGTACGGACTGTACGGAACTGTTCAGCAATTGGAGACTTCGGCGCTGTCATTGAGATTAAACTTCTATTTAATAATTGAGCTAACTGTTTTCGATCTTTACGAGCCAACAGACTCACCTCGCGTTCTTAATGTTGCCGAATTTTTCTTATCTTTCGTTTCACCATCAGTATTGATGCTTGTAATTACTCCTAGCACTGGTAAACCTAGTTGATGTTCAACATCTTGTTCAGTTTTGATCGTGTTGTCCAAATACTCTAATAAGAATGCCAACCCAACTCCTGCCATTAAGCCAACGACTAGCGCAATCGCCATATTTAAGACTGGTTGTGGCTTGATTGGTGCAGGATTTTCTCCTAATTTCGCTTCTGATAAAATACTAACGTTATCAACATTCATTAAGTTAGGAACTTCTTGTTGAAATGTTGTTGCAATTGAATTAGCAATTGTCGCTGCTTTTTCTGGATCTTCATTTTGAACAGAAATATTGACTACTTGGGAGTCCTGTTCACTTGAGACGGTGATCATGCCGTTTAACGCACCCGCAGACATATTTAAACCTTCTTTTAAAATCACTTCATCTAAGATGGCTGGACTTTTAATAATAACGTTATATGTGTTTATTAACTGTAGGTTTGTTTGCAGTTCCTGTGGATTATACACTTGCTGCTGGTTATTTTTGGATTGGTTTACTAGAATTTGGGTTGATGACTGGTAAATTGGTGTTAGGAGAAAATAACTAACGATTCCACTTGTTGCTGTTGCAATCGCCGTGATGATAATAATGAGTGTGAGACGTTTCTTTAGTGTTAGAAACAGCTCTTTCAAGCTGATTGTTTCTTCCATAATGAACCTCCGTAAATTGTAATCTATTTATTTTAGTGAATATATTATTACAAGATAGTAATTACCACATTTCTACAATACTCAACAAAAAGGGGTGAATTTTTACATTTCTTGCATAACGCTTCTTAATTCTAACATGAATTACACCATTTTTTTATATCTTTTTTTTAGGAAATTTGCACCACAGTTAATGAAAGGGTTTTCTTTTGCAAAAAAAATAATTATTCTTAATTTTTCACTTAAAATCTTTCTTATTGGGTATACTCAAGGTATATTTTTACTGGTATGATATCACCATTTTTTGTTTAATATCTATATGAGGTGCATTGTATGAGAGCTTTTATAGTAGGATTTTATCTAATAGGTTTATTTGTCTTTACCTGTACATACAGTTTGACTCAACTTTTATCGGACTGGGTGCTAACCTTTCATTTCAATCCCTACCCTGATGTTAGTAGTTTTTTTCATAATGATCTTGTCTATGCTAAGGATCCTACTTATGTCATGCAAAAGGTCGGTCACTTTATTTACTTCTTTCTATTAGCTGTTCTTGTTTTCTGGGCTTGGAAACGTCTTGGTCTCGTGCTGCTCATTTCATTTGCAGCCGCTCTTTCAACTGAAGTTGCTCAACTATATTTTTCACGAAGTGGACGTTTTTTAGATGTTGGCTATGACTTAGCTGGGATGATGTTATTTTTTAGTTTATATGGTTGTTATCAATTGCTTAGTCGGGTGAGTGGTGGAATTCCTATACGAAAGGTGAACAAATAATCCCTTTATATTTAGCGCCTATGTCCTATTCACTTTCCGACTCCTTCTAGTTGATAATAAAGAAGGATTTCCCTTATTCAAAAAAATCCTTAGCCAACATAATTAGAAGGAGTTTTAATTTCATGTCAAACAATCATTGGATTACACCTGAGGACATAGAAAGAAGAAAAAGAAAAAAGAAAATGATGTTGTATGTTTCTATCCCTATCGTGACGATGATCCTTACTGCCCTGCTCACGATCTTACTCAATCTATTATAATAATCCCTTCGTTTAGGCTTTGCCTTTTACTATCTCCATAGAAAAGAGCGACCCCATATGGAGCCGCTCAAGCTTTATTTCTCTTCTTTTGTTGTTTGCTGCATACCTTTTTCCAACGTCTTTAGCTTTTTATCTAACTTCGCGTTTTCTATTTTTAATCTTCCATTTTCGATCTTTAGTTCTTTGATCTGTTCTTGGTATTCTGCAGCTGATTTTTCTTCCGCCCTAGATTAGGACATATTTTTCCAAAACAACCAAATATACCCCATTAAGTCATATCTCATTATAGATCATAATACCCATTATGTTAAGACCTAAATATAGCGAATAAGCGAATTAGCCTAAAAGAGACTAATTCTTTTATACGAGGTTTTATATCTAATATTCTTGCTCATCAACTAGGCAATAATCCTGCCCCAATAAGACCTGCTTTTTGATCTAAAACAGCGGGTTTAATAACTAAGGAGTTTTTCAAACTTGGATAAACATATTCTCTTGTTTTCTTAATTAGGGGCTCCAAAAAAAGATCTTTTGATTTCATTACCCCTCCACCAATGACAATCACTTCTGGATTTATTGTATGAATAATATTTGCGATACCAATTGCAAGGTAATTAACTGCTTCGTCAATAATTTCCTGTGCCTTCTTATTCCCTTGCTGGGCTAACTTAAATACCTCTTGAGCACCGCTTGTGATCTGAATACGCTCCTTGCCGATTCGTCCAATTGCAGTACCAGATGCAAGCCCTTCTAATGCCCCTTTGTTCAAGCCTGGCCCTTGATAAGCAGTAGGGCTTGGATTAACGATCATATTGCCAATTT
>JAPSLU010000334.1 GCA_031180405.1 Bacillus sp. (in: firmicutes)
TCTTTTCCCCAAAACTGGCTATTACTTGCTGATAATTTTCAAATCGAAAAAAAATAATATAAGAAGGCAGAGGTACTCATTTTTATTTGGGTGCCTTTTTTGTCCTGAAAAATAGAAAATGTAAGCAATCCCTTAAATAATTACTCAAAAAGAGTTAGCCATGTTAAAATGAAATTTGCCGATTTTTAAGTTTAGGTGTTTCGTTTCAAAGGAGGACCCATTATGAACATACCCTTTATTACTGTAGAGGGACCGATTGGTGTTGGGAAAACATCATTATCAAAAGCAATTGCTAAGTACTACAATTATCATTTATTAAAAGAAATAGTTGAAGAAAATCCTTTCCTTGGAAAGTTTTACACTGATATTGAAGAGTGGAGTTTCCAAACAGAAATGTTTTTCCTCTGTAATAGATATAAACAATTAGAAGATATCACTAAAAAATATCTTCAGATAAATAAGCCAGTTGTAGCAGATTATCATATTTATAAAAATCTTATCTTTGCACAACGCACTTTAAAGCATGAGCAATATGACAAGTATTTAAAAATCTATAATATTTTAACTGAAGGTATGCCAAAACCTAACATTATCATTTACCTAACGGCTAGCCTGGATACACTTCTTACACGAATAGCAAAAAGGGGCCGTGAAATTGAACACCAAATCGATCCCCACTATTTACAACAGCTTTCGGAAGACTACGAAACTGCCATGACACAGTGGGAAAAAGAAAATCCTTTAATACCAGTTATTCGTTTTAATGGTGATACATTGGATTTCGTTCAAAATAAACAGGACTTAACATATATATTCAAGACATTAGATCAGTTTTTGCAAAAAGGAGCAGCGACAGATGAATTTACGCGAAAAATATAAAATACCTAACAATGCAGTGATTACAATAGCTGGTACTGTTGGTGTAGGGAAGTCTACGATGACAAAGGCGTTAGCAAAGGAACTAGACTTTAAAACCTCCTATGAAAAGGTTGATTCAAATCCATATTTAGATAAATTTTATGCAGACTTCGAAAGATGGAGCTTCCATTTACAAATCTATTTCTTAGCAGAACGTTTTAAAGAGCAAAAGAAAATTTTTGAGTATGGTGGCGGATTTATTCAAGATCGTTCAATCTACGAAGATACAGGAATCTTTGCAAAGATGCATTATGAAAAAGGAACAATGTCTGAGGTTGATTATCAAACCTACAAAAATCTTTTTGATGCAATGGTGATGACTCCATATTTTCCACATCCCGATCTCCTTATTTATCTAGAAGGAAGCCTAGACGACATTTTATCTCGTATTAAATTACGAGGTCGCCCTATGGAACAGCAAACACCTGTTGAATATTGGAAAGAAATGCATGGGCGATATGAGAATTGGATTAACAACTTCAATGCTTGTCCTGTTTTACGAATTAACATCAATGACTATGATATTATGACAAATGATCATTCAATTGAGCCAATTATTGAACGAATTGGTCACTTTATTGAACAAACAAAATTCTTAAAAAAATAAGAGGCATCTAGAGATCGATTCATAAATGATCTCTAATGCCTCTTTTATTTTCCCGTTATGGGTTATTACTTTCAAAAGGAGAGCAAAAGCGCAAGAGCTTATAAACTCCGAGCTTATGATCTAGGAACTAGAAATGGATGCCGGAAAACTTCTCCATAGTTCCTTTCACTTCTATTTCAAATAAAAAAAACCGTTACAGTGTAACGGTTTTACCAATCTCCCATATTTTATGCGCTTAATATGAGAATATATTTTAAATTATGGAGGAGGAAAGGGGATTCGAACCCCTGCGGGCTTTGACACCCCTGTCGGTTTTCAAGACCGATCCCTTCAGCCGGACTTGGGTATTCCTCCGTATTGACAAGATATAATTTATCATAAATCTCGTATACTTGTCAACGTTTCAATAAAAATTTTTTTATATTTTTTTAAAAAGCAAAAAAAACATTATGAAAGGAAGCCAAAAAGACTCCCTTTCCGTTTATCTTAGTCTTCTACACTAATTCTTTCTTTATTCCCCATATAAGGTCTCAACACTTCTGGAATTATTACAGAGCCATCTTCCTGTTGGTAATTTTCTAGAATGGCTGCGACAGTTCGACCGATCGCTAGGCCTGATCCATTTAATGTATGAACGTGTTCCACCTTCGCTTTTGGATCTCTTCTAAAGCGAATATTTGCTCTACGTGCTTGGAATGCTTCGAAATTACTACAAGAAGAGATTTCGCGATATGTTCCATAGCTCGGGATCCAAACCTCAAGGTCATATTTTTTAGCAGCTGTAAAGCCTAAATCTGCTGTACACATGCTTAATACACGATATGGTAGTCCTAGTAACTGAAGGACCTTCTCTGCATGACTTGTAAGCTTCTCAAGCTCCTCATATGAATCCTCTGGTTTCACAAAACGCACAAGCTCTACTTTATTAAATTGATGTTGTCGAATTAATCCTCTTGTATCTCGACCAGCAGATCCGGCTTCAGAACGGAAATTTGCACTAAACGCTGCGTAGCTAATTGGAAGCTGTTCAACATTTAGTATTTCTTCACGGTGTAAATTAGTTACAGGAACTTCAGCAGTTGGAATTAAGAAATAATCCTCACCATCAATTTTAAATGCATCTTCTTCAAACTTTGGTAGCTGACCAGTTCCTGTCATGCTATCACGATTCACAATGAAAGGTGGTAGAATTTCAGTATATCCATGCTCATCGACATGCAGATCTAACATAAAATTAAAGAGTGCTCTTTCCAGCCTAGCACCTAATCCACGGTAGAAGACAAAACGACTTCCTGTTACTTTTGCCGCTCTTTCAAAATCCAGTATTTTTAAGCCATCAGCTACTTCCCAATGAGGCTTTGGTTCGAATTCAAAGTTAGGAAGATTACCCCATGTTCTAACCTCAACGTTATCATCTTCTGTGTCACCAACAGGGACACTCTCATGAGGAATATTAGGAATAGATAGCAATAATAGATCTAATTCTGCTTCAACTTCACGTAATTGGTCATCATATCCTTTAATCTTTTCTCCTACTTCTTTCATTTCTTTGATTAAGTGGTCAGCATCCTGTTTCTCTCTTTTTAATTGAGCAACCTGTGCAGAAACTTCATTTCTTTTACTTTTTAGTTCTTCAGTAGAAGCAATCAGTTCTCTTCGTTGTTTATCTAGCTCTTCAAATTTTCCAAAATCAGTTAAATCCTCACCGCGTTTAGAAAGTTTTTCTTTTACATCTTCAAGGTTAGTTCGTAAAAATTTAATATCCAACATTTTTTCATTCTCCTTTACTTCCTTTTTTAAAAACTGTCTTTGCAAAACTTTGTTGGTTCGTTTCAAGGAACAAACTTTTTGTTCAAAATCCTTATTAAAAACACAAAAAACTCCCGTCCCCAAAAAAGGGACGAGAGTTACCCGCGTTGCCACCCTAGTTAAGAATACAGTTGTACTCTTCACTTAATGAATAACGGTCATAGCCGGAGTAGCCTACTGTAACATTAGTTAGTTCAACTATTCATTCAAGGATGGATTCACAGGCATCTATCACCGATTTTCACCAGCCATCGGCTCTCTAAAAGATAGAACATCTTGCTACTATTTCCTATCATCACGTTTACATATCACATTTGGTATAATTTAACTTACTATAAGTTTACATCACTGGCAAGTTTTTTATACAGTTATTTTGATTCTTTCACCATATTAATAAATAACTGAGTCATTCGATGATCATCGGTAAGCTCTGGATGGAAAGAGCATCCAAGGAATTGTCCTTGACGTGCTGCAACAATTCGACCATTGTGTTTTGATAAAATTTCAACATCTTCTCCTACCTCAACTATATGAGGAGCACGGATGAAGACACCAACAAAATCTTCTCCAACACCAGTTATCATTAATTCAGCCTCAAAGCTATCCTTTTGACGACCAAAGGAATTACGTTCTACTGTCACATCTAGTAAACCTAAATGAGGTTCACTATATCCAACTAGATTTTTAGCCAATAAGATTAAACCTGCACATGTACCAAACATAGGCTTACCAGAGGCAGCAAATTGTTTTAATGGTTCCATAAACCCATATTTGTCAATAAGTCGACGCATCGTCGTACTTTCTCCACCTGGAATTATTATCCCATCAAGGTCAGCAAGTTGATCTGTTGTCTTTACGACAATCCCTTCAGCTTCACATGCCTCGATAGAACGGATATGTTCTCTTACAGCACCTTGTAATCCTAATACACCAATCTTTAGCATGTTAAAAACTCCTTTGTATTACCAACCACGCTCTTGCATTCTTTGCTCTGGTAAAAGGCTTGAAATTTCAATTCCTTGCATAGCAGATCCAAGTCCCTTTGAAAGTTTAGCGATTAATTCATAATCTTGATAATGTGTTGTAGCTTCAACAATTGAACGTGCAAATTTAGCTGGATTTTCTGATTTAAAAATCCCTGAACCAACGAA
>JAPSLU010000027.1 GCA_031180405.1 Bacillus sp. (in: firmicutes)
TGACACGAAATTTGATAAGCCGGGCATTTATAAGATTTGGGCTGAATTCAAATTTGAAGGACAAGTGAATGTCTACCCATTCGTTATAGAAGTTAAATAAACAAAAAAGAGAGAAGTGATTAGTATGACAAAAGTTCAGCTTGAGCTTTATACAAGACCTACCTGAACAGACTGCCAGGCGGGGAAAGAGTTTCTTTCCCAAAATAAGATATCCTATATTGAATATGATTTAACAAAACAATCACATAAAGAGGAAGATCTAATTAAAATTACGGGTACCAGAATTGTTCCAGCTTTTGTGTTTAAAAATAAATCCTTATTAGGATGGATGAGTAAGCCTAAGGTCCTTATTGGGTTTGAACAAAATATAGATGAATTAAAGAAGATATTAAATATAGGTAGCTGATATTATAAACCTGCTACTGAATTGGTCAGCAGGTTTATATTCAATCAATATGATACCATCCCGTAGTATCGTATTATTAATCACTAAAAATAGAAAGGAGTGCATTTAATTGTCCAAATATACAATTGTTGATAAAGAAACTTGTATTGCATGTGGAGCTTGTGGCGCGGCTGCTCCTGATATATATGATTATGATGATGAAGGAATTGCTTTTGTTGTATTAGATGATAACCAAGGGGAAATTGAAGTACCTGAAATCTTATATGAGGACATGATGGATGCTTTCGAAGGATGTCCTACAGATTCTATTAAAGTTGCAGACAGCCCATTCAACGGTGATCCTTTTAAATACGAGTAGAGCGTTTAATTAAGATTTTCTAAACGAAAGAAAAAAGATGACAAGGATGTGAAACTAGGAATGAATCAAAAAGATAAGATGGTTAAACTAGCTGTTAACGGTGGAATATCATTCGGTGCAAAACTAAATGCCAAACAATTGGCTGTCATTGCTGAGCACATGAACGAAGGTGATGAACTGGAGTTGACAACATTCCAACAACTTTACATTGAGATACCTGAAAGTAAAGTGGAATTCGTAAAAGAAAAATTTAAGGAAGTGGGCTTGTCTTGTTACCCAGTAGGGAGTTTCGTAAAAAGTCTAAGAACTTGTAATTTTTGCAAAGGGGAAGAAGAGGAAGGAATGCCAGTGGCAAAAGAAATAAATCGTCGTATAGCTGGTAAACCTGTCCCATTTACCTTGAAGGTTGCTTATACAGGCTGCCCAATTGGTTGCGGTGAGCCCATGTTAAGCGATATAGGGATAATGAAAATGAAAGAGCATTACAATTTATATGTTGGGGGCAAAGCAAAAGGGAAAGACGCTGAGGTTGGTTCCTTGTTGATGGAGAATCTAACACCAGAAGAATTGTACGATACAGTAGAAAAGATCATTGTTGTATATTCACAAATGGGAAAGAAACGGGAGACATTCTATAAATTTTTAAAACGGATAGGTAGAGATCAATTAATAAGTTAATACTGAAAATAAATTCGAAAATTGGAGGAAATGAATCTATGTCAACACAATCACAGACGCTTGCGCAAGCCGACTCGAAGCGCTGGAAAGCACTTGTTTTATTGTGCACTGCGTTTTTCTTGACTATCATGGATACAACGATCATGCAGGTTGCCCTGCCAGCCATCAAAGAAGGGCTCGGCTATACGCAGGTGAGTTTGCAATGGGTGCTGAACGCTTATATTATTTTCTTCGGAGGACTTCTGCTATTGGGAGGAAAGTTGAGCGATTTGTTCGGCCAACGACGCATATTCATGTGGGGATTTTCAATCCTGACCCTAGCGTCTCTACTCGCAGGATTGGCTTGGAATGATTCGGCCCTAAATGTCGCACGTGCGTTCCAGGGTGCCGGTTCCGCCTTAATTACACCGGCTGCAATGTCCATTGTAATGACACTGTTTGCCGCAAACCCGAAGGAAATGAATAAGGCGCTTGCTTTCTGGGGCCTTTCGGGTGCGGCGGGCGGATTGGCCGGTGTATTCCTTGGAGGCATCATTACGGAATGGCTGGGCTGGCGGTGGACGTTTCTGATCTACGTTCCCATCGGTATTCTGGTTTTGGTCTTGTCCCTAGGGCTCCTACAGAAAGGTATACGTAGAAATGGCCGCATCGATTACGCTGGCGCTATCTCCGTTACGGCTGCTATAGTTCTGTTCGTTTACGGCATCGTAACCGCAGAACACAATGGCTGGAGTTCACCCTCTACTGTATGGACATTGACGATTGGGGCGTTGTTATTCATCATATTTATTTTTATCCAGGCCAAGAAGAAGGAGCCACTAGTGCCGCTTCGCATTTTTAAGATTCCCAACTTGGCCGCGGGCAATATTGCGCTTATTATGCTAAATGGAATGTGGATTCCATTCAATTATTTCATTATGTTGTACTTACAGCAGGTATTGAAATTTTCTCCCTTCGAAGCCGGAGTGGCCTTAATTCCGGCACCGATACTAATAGCGATTACTATGATTTTTATAACTGGAAAATTGGTTGAAAAATTCGGGTTGAAAACCGTTCTATTTGTGGGATTTCTCGCACTTGGAGGTTCCATGTTCTTGCTTTCCTTCGACACACCAGTAGATGGAAACTACTTGGCCAACGTCCTTCTGGCTTTACTATTGGCTTCTCTCGGTAGGGGACTAGCCTATATCCCAGCTCAAACGGCGGCTATATCAGGTGCCAAGCCGGAAGAGTCAGGGTTGGTATCAGGCGTATACAACACTACTTCCCAGATTGGCGGGGCGATTAGCCTAGCCATCATGGTTGTAATTGCTGCAGCGACAACGGCCTCCAGTACCGCAGGAGACTCGGTCGTCGCTCTGAACGAGGGCTTTCAACTAGCATTTTTCTGGTCTGGTATGGTGGCCTTTGCTGGCGCTGTGTTAGCATTGCTGTTTGTTAGATCACTAAAGTCATAAGAATCGACCGCCGTTCTCCTATCAAGCTGATGAGAAAATCAATATGATAATATAAACCAAATAAATGGAAAATCCCGAAGCAACTAAGTTTCGGGATTTTATCAACACTCTTAAAATCACTGAATATATTAATCAATCATTAATATTAAGGATGCAACTTAATTATAAACAATTCAACTTACGAAAATAACAAACTTCATGTTAAGTTTGTTTAATGAACAGTAGAAAATATCTTGAAAAGCTGCTGGAGGGACTAAGAATGAGTGAAGGCATTGTCGAGAAAATATTAGTTGGAAAGCCAAAAACATTTGGGGAGAAAAACTCTAAAAATCCAATGAAACGAGAATGGACGAGCGGAATCTTTAAAGAACCGGTCAATGGTCCTGTTTGGCTCGCTAAAACGAATTTAACAGGGGATGGACAAGCAGACTTAAAAAATCATGGCGGTCTAGAAAAAGCTGTTTTTGTTTATTCGGTTCAACACTATTCAAAATGGCAAACAGAATTCAAGATGGACACCCTTTCCATTGGAGCGATGGGGGAAAATTTTGCATTAAATGGGCAACTTGAAGAAGACGTTTGCATTGGGGATATTTATAAAATCGGAGGAGCTGTAGTTCAGGTGTCACAACCGCGACAACCATGCTGGAAACCAGCTCGCCGTTTCCAAATAAAAGATTTGGCATTGCAACTGCAAAATACCGGAAGAACAGGGTGGTATTTGCGCGTTTTGGAAGAGGGGTATGTCGAAGGAGGTCAATCATTAACGTTATTAAATCGTCCCTACCCACAATGGACGATTGCGAGATGCAATGTAATTATGCATGTAAATAAGAAAGATATAGAGGCTGCCGCAGAATTGGCTTCTTGTATACACTTAGCAGAAAATTGGAAAAAAATATTACATAAAAGAGTGGAAAAGGGGGAAAATTCGGATATTAAAAAAAGGTTGTACGGTCCTAATATCTAAGCCTGTAGCCCCTCTTATCACATTTTTGAATAACTTAACAATCTTCAAGGATCTTGTTGTCTTAGTATGTATCTACAATTATATAAAAGATGAATCGACTAGAATAGCGATTAGAAAGAGCTGATTCTTCCTGCGATATTAGGGATAATGAGTATCGGCTTTTTTTAATGTGATTAGCCTAAAAAGTTTATGTTTTTGCTCACGACACCGATTTGTGCTTGTAACCGACCAATTACAAGAAAAACGGCTATTGGCTAGTGGGAGAATCAACTAAGACAGTTTGTTTTATAGCATTTTTACGAGGATTTGCAAAATGAAACCCTAAGACGTACCTTTATAAAGTCAATGAATTTGATAAAGGCGTAAAAAAGCTTCAAGGGATAAGTCAAATGATTTAAGTATATTGGTACACGATACGAAAAACATGTCTTGCTTTTTTTATGTAAGCGTGATAATATCTACCTAGATTGTTACCTTAAGTGGGCAAGACTTAAAAATTTAAACTGATTAACTATTTGATATAATATAGGGATTGTTATTATGAATGTAAGCTTAACCCAGTTATGTCCGACTTTTTCGTGTTGGAGATAACTTTTTTTGTACAATAAAGTATTGAAAGGAGGGTTGTGATGAAAATCGTAAGAATAATTAATAACAATATTGTAACGTCAATACAAAATGAGACTGAAGTTGTTATCATGGGTAAAGGAGTAGGGTTTAAAAAAGAGATTGGTCAAGAGATAGATCCCCGTCGAATTGAAAAAGTATATACCTTAGATAATCCTAGTAATACAGATAGATTTAAGCTATTACTACGAGATATTCCTTTGGAAGAAATCCAAACAATTAATGAAATTGTATCATATGCTAAACTATCCCTTGGGAAAAGGTTAAGTGATAGTATTTATCTTTCTCTTACTGATCATCTTCACTTTGCCATTGAACGCCATGAGAAAGGTATGGATTTTAAAAATGCTCTTGCTTGGGAAGTGAAGCATTTTTATCATCATGAGTATCTGATTGGGAAAGAAGCGTTAGAAATTATTTCAAGAAGATTAAAAGTGCAGTTTCCGATTGATGAAGCAATCACAATCGCATTGCATATTGTGAATGCCGAATTGGATAATACAATGGATCATACAGTGGGTATGACGAAAATTATTAAGCAGATAGTAAGTATTATTCAGTATACATTTAATATGGAGTTTTCTGAAGAAAGCTTAGCATACGGACGATTGTTAACTCACTTAAAATTTTTCGTCCAGCGAATAACGATGAATCGTTCATTATCTGACGACAATTTGGAATTGTTCTCTATGATTCGTCACAGCTATCCGAGAGAATATGATTGTGCATTCAAAATTAGTGATTATGTTTTGGAAGAAACAAGACATAAGCTAACACCAGCCGAGTTATCATATATTACTATTCACATTAACCGTGTCATAAATGATAAATAAAATGGGATTGTTATCGAATTGATCGAGCTTGACCCAAACTCTTTAATCATAGGAGTTTGGGTCTTTTGTTTTATTGGAACCAAAAAGGCGGGATAGGCGAGCTGCCACTTTCGATCATGAAAGTCATTTATCGTAGGAAGCTTATTTCTCACTATTAGTGACATAAAAAAAAGAGTAAAACAACTAGGCATTTAAAAGTGATGATTGGTTCCTTTTGGGAGATTTTGTAGAGGAGGAAAAGAGAATGAATTACAAAAAAGTTGCAGAAGAGATTGCCAATGCAATTGGAGAAGATAATTTCGAACATGCCACTCATTGTATGTCGAGATTAAGATTCGTATTAAAAGACGAGTCAAAAGTTGATGATGAGTCGGTAGAAAATATTGAAGGTGTTAAAGGTGTGATGAAGCAAGGCGGTCAGTATCAAATAATCATTGGGGGTGAAGTTGCTAATGTCTTTAATGCTTTACCCAAGACAATTCGCAACACTTCGGGGGAAGAAGAGAGCAATAAAGAGCCCAAGAAGAAAGATTTAAAGGGTTACTTAACTTCCATTTTTAATTACATTTCAGGATCTTTAGTGGCCGCGCTTCCTGCCATTATCGGGTGTGGAATGGTAAAACTCGTTTTGGTTATTATTGGAATGGTCGGACTGGATGGAACGCCCACCTATAATGTATTGAATATTATTGCTGATACAGGTTTCTATTTTTTACCGGTAATTATTGCATTTACTGCTGCTAAGAAACTAAATACAGATATTGTGCTTTCAATGGTTGTATCTGCTGTATTAATTCATCCTATGTTAATTGAAGCTATGTCTGGGGATGGTTTATCGTTCTTAGGAATGCCGATTTATTCTACCAGTTACACAGCTGCGGTTATTCCTCCGCTTTTTGCAGCATGGGTATTAAGCGTAGTATTACCAGTGGTTGATAAACTAACACCAGGATGGTCAAAGGCAATATTTAAACCGCTATTGGCATTAATAATAACAGTACCTATCGTATTAATTATTTTTGCTCCATTAGGTGCAATTATTGGGGTTGGCTTAACACAGATTACAGAAATTGCTCAACAGTTCTCACCCTGGCTTACTATGGCTGTTCTTTCTGCTTTAATGCCATTGTTGATTATTACAGGAATGCATCATGCTTTCGACCCAATTATGTTTACGAACTTTGCTGGGCCCGGATTTGATGGATTATTCCTACCACTTATGCTAGCGACTAATTTTGCGCTTGGTGCTGCTTGTCTAGCCGTAGGAATCAAAACAAAAAATAGCAACTTTAAATCGGTTGCAATATCATCAGCTATCTCAGCTCTTATGGCTGGAATAACTGAACCAGGTTTATTCGGCGTTCTTCTAAGACTAAAAAAACCATTATTCGCTGCTATGATTGGCTCTGGGGTTGCAGGGATATTTGTCGGTATATTTAACATAAAATCGTATGCTTTGGCTTCCCCTGGAATTATATCGATGATTCAGTTCATTTCACCAGAGCAATCTTCTAACTTTATAAATGCGATTATCGTAGCTGTTATTGCATCAATCGTTTCTTTTATAGCTGTTTTCGTATTAGGATTTAAAGACTTAACTGATAAAAAAGCAAACAATAACGAAAATAGTAAACGGAACCATGGACATCAATTATTGTCACCTATGGAAGGAGTGATTGTACCAATAGAAGAAGTAAATGATGCAACGTTTTCCAAAAAATTATTAGGAGACGGCATTGCAATTTTACCAACTGTAGGTAAGGTGTATTCACCAGTTGATGGGAAAATCCAAGTAATGTTTAAGACTGGTCATGCAATTGGGATTTTATCTGATAAAGGAGATGAAATTCTAATTCACGTTGGTATAGATACTGTAAAACTTGAGGGAAATGGTTTCACTCCAGAAATAAAAGATGGCGATCAGGTAAAAGCCGGAGATCTTCTTTTGAAATTTGATATTGAATACATTATGTCTCAAGGATATGATGTTACAACACCAATTGTCGTGACAAATCTTTCATCAACAAATAAAAAGGTAACAAGTTTACTTAAAGAAAATGAGTCTGTTGAAAAACTTCAGCCAATGATAGAAATGAAACCTTAAGGAGGACGATTAATATGGGATTTCCAAAGAATTTTTTATGGGGTGGAGCAACTGCCGCTAATCAATATGAAGGTGCGTATAATGAAGATGGACGTGGCTTAGCAAACGTGGATCTGTTGCCGACAGGAGAAGATCGACGAGCAGTGGTTTTCGGTGAGAAAAAAATGTTCGACTTTCAAGAAGGTTATTTCTATCCAGCAAAGAATGCTATTGATGGATATCACCGTTACAAAGAAGATATTGCTTTATTTGCAGAAATGGGTTTTAAAACTTATCGGATGTCAATTTCTTGGACAAGAATTTTTCCAAATGGCGAAGAAGAAAAGCCAAATGAAAAGGGTTTGAAATACTATGAAGATGTTTTCAAAGAGTGTAAGAAATACAATATTGAACCACTTGTAACAATTTCTCATTTTGATGTTCCCATGTATCTAGTTGAAAAATACGGTTCATGGCGTAGTCGAGAGATGATAGGCTCTTTTGAAAAATATTGTCGAACAGTTTTGACGAGATATAAGGGGTTAGTAAAATATTGGCTTGTCTTTAATGAAATCAATATGGTTTTACATGCACCTTTTATGGGAGCAGGTCTATATATTGGGGATTTAGATGAAGAAGAAGCAAAACGAGTGAAGTACCAAGCTGCTCATCATGAATTAATTGCTAACGCATTAGCGGTTAAAATTGCTCATGAAATTGACTCAGATAATCAAGTAGGTTGTATGTTAGCTGGTGGAAAACATTACCCATATAGCTGTAGTCCAGATGATGTCCTTGTAAGTCAATTAAGAGACAGAGAAGACTATTTCTTTTCGGATGTTCAAGCAAGAGGAGAATATCCAACTTATATGCTTAAAAAGTTTGAAAGAGAAGAAATTCAAGTTGAATTTGAGGAAGGCGATGAAGAATTATTAAAGAATAATACTGTTGATTTTATCTCGTTTTCTTATTATATGTCTCGTGTTGGTACTGCTAATCCTGAAATAGCTGAGCAAACGACTGGAAATATCTTTGATTCTGTTAAAAATCCATATTTACCATCTTCTGAATGGGGATGGCAAATTGACCCTTTAGGTATGAGAATAATGTTAATTGAATTATATGACAGGTATCAAAAACCATTATTTGTGGTAGAGAATGGCCTAGGAGCTAATGATATACCTGAGGGTGATGAAGGAAACATAAATGATGATGATCGAATTAATTATCTATCAGCCCACATTAAAGCGATGAAAGACGCGATTGACCTAGATGGTGTACATGTATTGGGCTATACAATGTGGGGATGTATTGACATAGTAAGTGCAGGATCTGGAGAAATGAAGAAGCGTTATGGGTTTATTTATGTGGACAGGGACAATTTAGGAAATGGGACGCTCAAAAGAAGTAAGAAGAAATCGTTTGAGTGGTATAAGAACGTAATTAAGTCAAATGGTGAGATTTTGTAAAAAAGTATTGATTCTATTCCAAGAAGAGTTGAGATAGGTGACCTTTTGTATAGAGTGTAGAGCGTCTCGATTAGACGTATAATTGAACGAAGGGATAGTTTATTTAAAGGCAGGCGATGGGGATATACTTCATCGACTGCTTTTTTTTATTTTGCTTCATGGTTTAGATTGAAATAAAAAATAGCTTATTTAAACCGCTATAAGCTTGGGTCCGAAGTATTCAGTACATAGGTAAGTCCTAGTATGCGTATTTTAATTTTTATTACCCTCTTAACATATTAAGCAATAGGACACATCGTTAGTCGAACCAACAGAGATGACGGTTTTTTAAGCTGTATCTGCAAATTCCTTCACCTTATCTACTAGATCGGAGTGTGTCACAATGACATCAGCATCTTGAATTGCCTCATTAGTTGTGTGTTCTTGTAATTCAAACACTTCAATTGTATAAATCTCCGCGGATGTCATCCGTTTCATTTCATCTAAATAAAAGATGCACGTACTTGCTTTGCATTCAATAAAGAGATAACACATCTTTTGTTTTAGAGATTGGCCGAACAGCTGCATGTAAGCAAATCCGGAAAACAATACGTTTTCAACATTGTAACCTAATTCATAAGCATCCTTCATTGTTTGTTCTACAAACGGAAAAAAGGGATTTTGTTTTTAAATCTCGTTATTTCTTCCTCGCTGGCAACTTGTGTTCCCCGTCCCTTTTGTATAAGCAAAAGACCTTCTTCTTTTAGTTGCGAATAGACACCCTGAATCGTATTTATATAAATTGTAATGATCTTTCATTTTCATTATCCCTATATCGCTTAACATGGACTCACCGCAACCAATAGGACAGCTTGGGGGCAAAGCAAAAGGGAAATGCGCTGAGATTGGTTCCTTGCTGATGGTGAATCTAATACCAGAAGAATTGTACAATACTGTAGAAAAGATTATCTCTGACTATTTAAGCATGGGTAAAAAGCGGGAAACATTCTATAAATTTTTTAAACGAGTAGGTAGAGATCAATTAATAAATTAGAACAAAGTACTTTCACTAGTTGTGATTGTGATTAAATAATCAAGGCAAGGATTTTGATATATCAACCAAAGTCTCTGACAGACATTAGGAGTATTAAATCAGTATTCAATGAAATTAATTCTAAAAATTGGCGCAGATTTATTATGCCAAATAATTCGCGGACGCTTGCGCAACCTGATCCTATGCGCTGGAAAGCACTTGCTTTGTTATGCTTTGCGAATTTCCTTGTGATGATGGATTATGAGATTATTCAGATTGCCCTACCTGGTATTATATTTTGTATATGTTGACAAACCCAACGGAGGTATGGTAAATTTATTTTGTGATAACAAACCGATATTTCAGACAGTAACTCTGCCTTTACTCTGTTTGCCTAAGGGATTGGGAGATTTGTCAATATCTTTGATCAAATTCCTACCCTATCTTCTTGTGTCAATTTTCATTTGTGCGTACAAATGAAAAAATGTTTTTAATTAATATAATTGCCTGAACCTTTAGGGCGATAATTTATTAAAAACAAAAGGTGATGGCATGAGTAAGGGTTAATAAATAGGCATAGAAGATAGGTATCCTAATACGATTGAAAAAAGAAGTATAGAAAATGGGGAGGGAAAACTTTGAGTAGAGAAGAATTGTATAAAAAATCATATTTTAACCGTATTGGTGAATTAAGTGATCTTGTACCAGATGTTTTTAAAGCTTTCATGAATTTTGACAGACTGGCATTAGCAGAGGGGAAACTAACAAAAAAGCTAAAAGAATTAATCGCCATTGCGGTTGCTCATACAACAGGCTGTCCTTATTGTATTGAACTTCATGTTAAACAAGGAAAATCGAAGGATGTTTCTAAAGAAGAAATGTCTGAAGCCATAATGATTGCAACAGCCTTAAAGGCAGGCTCTGCGCTTGCTCATGGAGTGAATGCCTTAAATGCATACGATCAAAATGAAGACGAAGAATTGTATAGAGCATCATATTTTAATAGATTAAAAGAATTCTCAAAACTCAATAGAGAAGTTTTTAAGTCATTTGTTGATTTTGATGGAAAAGCAATGAAAGAAAGTACTTTAAGTGTAAAAGAGAAGGAATTGATTGCGGTTGCGGTTGCTCATACAACGGGATGCCCATACTGTATTGACGATCATACGAAAAGGGCAAAACGGGCAAATGCAACAAAGGAAGAACTAGCAGAATCTATTATGGTTGCAACGGCATTAAAAGCAGGTTCAGCTTTAGCTCACAGTGTGAATTCCTTAAATGCATATGATTCATAAAAATTAGTATTTAAAGTATTCTATGAAGAAAAATTGAATGAAAAGTTTCTTTGAACACTTGATATCTTTATTATTAAATAAAGTATTGAAGCTAGTATAGTTGAAGTATTCAAGGTAGCGATGTATTGGCAATGATAAAGTATCGAATCGGTACTTGGCTAATCCAAACCATTGCTCCCGTATTTCTACTTATTGAAAACGCCAAGGCGTTTTAGTTGCCTTGAAGGCAACTACAGGTTGTAGAATTCGTTGTAACGGGACTCAATGTCCAAACGAATAGGTTGTTTACATGTCATTAATGGTAATAGCCTTATGAAATAAATTCTTTCTACTTCTTAGTATAGATAGATACGGATTAACAACGCTAAGGAAATACAATATATAAAAAGCCTAATTTCAAGTTACAATAACGAGAAATTAGGCTTTAATTATTTCATAAAAGTATAGGTTACTAATTATCAGTTTACCAACTTATTAATTATATTTATATCTCCCAATTCACTAAGTCTATGCACTAGAATGTTTTCTGTATCCTAACTTAATACCAATTGTTCAGATGAAAACGGTGCTAGTTGTAAGCTCTCACCAATCATAGCTGAATACATCGCATGTTGAAACTTTGTAATATCATTCGTATCATACCGAATGCTATATATTCTTTTTCTTCGTCATAATGGTCGATAAAAAAACCAGCTATCCTTAAAGCCATTAAAGAGTTGAAAAAATGTGGGCACAAATACTCCAATAACATCGTAGAAATAGACCACAAATTCTTCACGAAGAATGTTCGTACCATGTTAGGGTTTAAATTTTTTTAAACTGCAGACTACGGGCTCTGGAACCAAAGCGATTTAAATGATTAATAAACAACTTGTTTTTCGGGACATGTCTTAAACCAAGTAAAATTTTTCTTTTATGGTGCAGTTAATTTGAAGTGGCCCGAATTCCTTAGAAGTAAATATGCTGTTTAATTATTGATGCCTTATCATATTGAGTAGCAGCGATACATCGTTTGTGGAACCAACGGAGATGACCGTTTTTTTGGCTGCATCGGCAAATCTCTTTACCTTCTCGGCGAGGTCTGCTCTTGTCACAATCACATCTGCATTGTTAATGGCTTCAATAAGGGAATTTTCTGTTGACGATGACATATCGATCGTATGAATGTTTGCAGAAGTTATCCGTTTTATTTCATCCAAATAAAAGATACAAGAACTTACTTTGCATTCAACAAAGAGGTAATGAAGACTTTGTTTCATTGGTTGGCCAAACAGCTTCATGTAAGCAAAGCCGGACAACAACACATTTTCGATATTGAACCCAGACTCATAAGCAGCCTTTATTGTTTGTTCAACAAAAGGAAAATAACGATTCTGGGCTTTAAACCTCTTAATTTCTTCCTCTCCGGCTACTTGTGTTCCACTTCCTTTTTTTACAAGAAGTAGGCCCTCTTCTTTTAATTGTGAATAGACTCCCTGAATTGTATTTCGGTTAATAGACAGCTGATCCGCCAGCTGGTTAGTCGAAGGGAGGGTATCTCCTGGTTTAAGTAGATCTTTTCCGATTAACCATTTGATCTGCTCTTTGATCTGCACATTTATGGGTAGGGGAGATTGAGAATCGATTTTAAAAAGTGCACCTGAATATTCCATATTTAATACAACCAACCTTCTGAGTTAACTAATGAACTAATCATAAATAGCTTATTGAACAAGAAGCAAAAAATCAAGTTTAATTAAAAAATCCTTTAGAAGATGAAATAATTGACGGGCAATAACTTTTAATACTAATATTAGTTTATTAGTTAACTAGTTAAGTGACTAATGAAATTATTATTTAATAAAGGAGTGATAGTAATGGCTAATTTAAAAATTTTTTGGTCTGGGGATACAAAGGGAAAAGGAACATTAAAAGCCGAAAATCTTGAAACAAACTTTGCTATACCAGAGTACTTTAACGGAAGTGGGGAAGGAACGGATCCTAAAGAATTACTTGTAAGTTCAGCAGCAACTTGTTATTTAACAACTCTTGTTGCGATGCTGGAAATCAGAAAGTTACCTATTGTTGGATTGACAATGGATTCTAATGCAACCAGCTCAAAAGAAGAAGCGCTTAAGATAACCCATCATCCTCATCTTAATTTATCTGCTGATGCAACAGAAGATCAGATTCAATCAGCAAATAGAGCAATCGTAGCTGCAGATAAAGGATGCGCAGTTGGAAATATGTTGAAAAAAGCAGATGTTCAAATTGATGTTGAAGGAAAAGTAACTTTATTATCCAAGGAAAATGTAGTTAGTTAATAAGTGGAAGATTTGTAGATAATCCGTTAAACACTATAATCTGGGAATAGACTAATTTAAGCAACAGTGGCTTAATTTAACATAAGAATAGGGCAATTTTAAAATAAGTATCTTACGTTAATTTATTTATAAGGGAGAGGGAATATATGGTTAAAGTAACGCAGGCTGCAATTTTGGAAATTAGCAAGGAAATTAAAAACCTTATAAGTGAGGGTAGGAAGCCATTAATTCGTTTATCAATGGGAATTGGCTGAGGAGGTCCACAACTTCGTCTGGCTCTGGAAGAGTCAGCTTTAGGAAATGATGAAATTATTGAAGAAAGCGGAATCCAGTTTCTAGTTAATGAAAGAGATAGGGTTTATTTTGAAAATACAAAAATTGACTATATAAAGACCTTATTAGGTGGGGGACAATTTAAAGTAATCCGAGTTTAATTGCTATATTTTAGATAGTGTTAAAGTGGCAAAAATAAGTGGTGGAGAATAGTACTTCTAATAACATGAGGTGAAATTATGTTAGTACAATATAAAACAGTAAACGTTAATAACATTAATATCTTTTATCGAGAAGCTGGTAATACAAGTAATCCTACAATTTTATTGCTTCATGGTTTCCCGTCCTCTTCTCATATGTTTCGAAATTTGATAACTAAATTGATGGATGAGTATCATATTATCGCGCCAGATTATCCAGGCTTCGGAAATAGTGATCAACCCGGAATGGATGAATTTGAATATACTTTTGATAATTTAGCCCATGTAATGAATGACTTTGTTGAAAAATTAAAATTAGAGAAGTTTAGTATCTATGTTCATGATTACGGTGCTCCAGTAGGATTCAGGATAGCAACAAAACATCCTGCACGAATTCAAGCCATTATAACTCAAAATGGAAATGCTTATGTGGAAGGACTATTATCTGCTTGGGATCCTATACGTACTTATTGGGAAAATCCTTCTGAGGAAAATAAGAATAATTTAAAAGCCCTTTTATCACTGGACTTTATAAAGTATCAATATACCCATGGGACTCGCAATCCTAATCAAATTAGCCCTGATGCTTGGAATATGGATCAATTCTTTTTGGATCGTCCAGGTAATACAGAAATACAACTTGTACTACTTTATGATTATCAAAACAACGTGAAACTTTACCCTAACTGGCAGGAATACTTTAGAACATATCAGCCTCCTGCATTAGTAGTATGGGGGAAAAATGATGTTTTCTTTGGACCAGATGGAGCCTGGGCTTTCCAAAAAGATCTAAAAGATTCCGAGGTTCATTTATTAGATACTGGACATTTTCCTTTAGAAGAAGAATTAGAAACTAGTGCTAATCTGATCAAACAATTTTTAGGAGAACGTCTAAAGTAGTAAATAATCTTAAACAATAATATTGGTAATTGGTATTGGAGATATGAGTTTAGTCGTGACGAACTGTTCAAACACTTGAAACGACATGCAGCTGGGTGAGGAAATCCTGGCTGCTTTTTTTATCTTAAGAGTGAAGAAATATACCAGATATAAAGGAGGGGTTTAACATAATATGGGTATTTCCTATTACTCGATTTTTTTCGGTTGCTCGCATTTTTGCTGGTGTTTAATGGGATAACCATCATGGGGAGGCACTGACTTAGTAAGTAATTCAACAAGAGAAGTGTCGAAAACGATATGCTTTATTTAGGTAGGAAAACTCGACGATGGAAGTAGGACGCTTGAGCTTTAACGGATGGTAATTTATGATGAAAAAACAGAAAATATCTTACTGCGATTTGGTTTGGGAAAGAAATACGCAAAAATAAATGAACAAATGCCTAGGGATTGACAATATGTAGACAGTATAATAATCTGTATATGAATATATGTTTATGTGTTCATATATTAATGAAAAATATATTATATAGGGGTGAAATCAATGAGTGAAGAGAAGGAACATCAAGAAACGTTTATTAAAGGGACGCAACATTTGGATGAGGAGACATTGTTTATCGTTTCGCAAACGTTCAAAGCCTTGAGCGACCCAACTAGAATTCGCATTTTGAGTTTATTATGTACAGGGGAGCATTCAGTTAATGATATTGCGGAGACGTTAAATTTGAGTCAGTCGACTGTTTCCCACCAGTTACGCTTTTTGAAAAATCTAAGATTGGTCAAATATAGAAGAGCAGGTACAACTTTGTACTACTCGGAAGACGATGTCCACGTCATGAATTTACTCAAACAGGCCATTGAGCATGCTGAACACCATTAATTTAAATTAGGAGGGGACTAATAATGGGACACGATCACGGACATGACCATACACATGGTGCAAATAAAAAGACACTAATGATAAGTTTTATTATTATTACAGGTTATATGGTTATTGAAGCAATTGGAGGATACATTACAAACAGCCTTGCGCTTTTATCTGATGCAGGACATATGTTAAGTGACGCCATATCACTTGGGATAGCGTTATTGGCTTTTACACTTGGAGAAAAAGCTGCTAACTATAGTAAAACATATGGATATAAAAGATTTGAAATATTGGCAGCGGTTCTTAACGGGATAACACTAGTTTTAATTGCAATTTACATTTTTTACGAAGCAATTGAACGTTTTCAAAATCCACCAGAAGTTTCTTCAACTGGAATGTTAATCATTGCTTCAATTGGATTACTAGTCAATATTATTGTTGCTTGGATTATGATGCGTGGCGGGGATGTAGAAGAAAACTTGAATATGCGCGGAGCATACTTGCATGTGATGAGCGATATGCTTGGATCGATCGGTGCCATTGTTGCTGCACTACTTATGATATTCTTCGGCTGGGGATGGGCAGATCCACTCGCAAGTGTTATTGTTGCAGCACTTGTATTACGGAGCGGCTACCATGTTACGAAATCAGGGCTCCATGTCTTAATGGAAGGGACTCCCCAAAATGTAGATGTGAACAAGGTAATCCAAACAATACAAAATACCAAAGGCATAAAGAGAGTTCATGACTTGCACGTTTGGTCGATTACAAGCGGGTTAAATGCGCTTTCCTGCCATGCAGTTGTAGGTGATCAAATGTCAATTGGAGATAGTGAACGATTGCTCCATCAAATCGAACATGATCTTGAACACCAAAACATTCACCATATAACAATACAATTAGAAACGTCTGCCCATCAGCATGACAATTCAATTTTATGTAAAGTGAAAGCTGAATCATCTGGACACAATCACCACCATCAACATTAGTGAGAAATCTAGATGAAACCCTGGTGAACAAGTATAAGGAATGGTGATGATTCTAAATATTTGAATCAATGAAGTTCACTACCTGAAGTTCTAAAAGGTACTAATTATAAAGAACAGCTGCCGATTAGGCGAGATTTTTTGCTAAAGGGGCTGCACTTCTACATATATAGAAGTGTGTGAAGAAATGTACTTAAAGAAAAGGGTGCTTTTATTTAAGAAGGGGAACTAAAAACTTCTAGTTAGAAAAAGGAATGCCTTCAAAATTGGGACATTCCTTTGGTTTTTCTATGACATTATGCCAGGGCTGTGTTCCTTATAGAGTTAGTTGTCATGAAAAAAGAGGATATTAATTGACCGGAACGCATAATAACAATTCAAAAGGGAAACGTAAAAAAAAGTGAATTATGCTATATAAATGGATGTAAAAAAACGGAATAAATGTTCGTATAATACAAATTAACGCTTCCATAAACATGGTTAATGAATTGTCCAAACCCCTGGTATATAAGGGATTGGGCATTTTTTAATTATATCATAAATAAGTATTAAGAAGGATTAACGCTTGTAGGTGCATCCGATAATCAAAGTTCCCTTTTGATGTGGATTTTTTAATTCACTAGATGGTGAGGATCTCTTTTGTGTTTTCATATATTGCGATGTTTTACCCCTTTGGATAATATTGTCTAAAGGGGTGTTTTTTTGTCGGTAGGGAAGTTTGTAAATCTAGTGTTCTATATTTTTGTAGGCAGTAATAAAAAGTTTACAACTATTTTAAATTATGTTATCGGGGGTTGGTCTTATGAGAATTGATTGGATAAGGATAAAGGGGTTTAGAAATTTTGTTGATGAAAAAATAAATTTTGCTAATCAGACACTAATAATAGGTGCTAATGATGTTGGAAAGACGAATTTAATTTATGCCTTAAGGATTTTGTTCGATAGAGGCCTAAGTGATAAAGATTTAGAATTACATAACAGTGATTATAATGTTTATACAAAGACTGAATCAATTGAAATTACAGTTAAAGTTACTGAAGTTTATGAGGACTGTCTAATTAGTACTTTTAAAGGGGACATAAAGGATGGTACAGTATTTATTCAATATAAAAATACAAAGACTGGTGAATTCCAAATCTTAACGGGTCATTCGGAAGAAGCGTTAGAAAACAAACTATCACGCTACTATATAAAGAGATTAAATATGGAATACGTTAATACAAACCGTAATTTATCTACCTTTATGAAAAGAGAAAAAAATCAGATTCTAGAGGATGCGAAATCAACTTTGGGGGAAGAGTTGAAAAAAATCGATGAAGTAGCAGTTTCTACTATGAAGGATGACTTAAAGATATTAAATGAAAAGGTTGATAACTTAAATTACATAAAAAAATCTTTAGAAAGTGTGAATACTGAGTTAGCAAAGTTAGCTATCCATAACGAGAACCAAACTCTAAATTTTAAAAATGCTAATTCTGACATAGACAGCTTACTTGATAATCTTGAATTAACTTATGCATCAGATGGTGAAACGCTTACTTTAGGTGGGGATGGTCGTAATAATCAAATATTCTTAGCTACTTGGGTCGCAAAACAAAAAAATAAAAAGACACTTGAAAAAGTAACCTTTTTTGCAGTTGAAGAGCCTGAAGCTCATTTACATCCACATCAACAAAAGAAACTTTCTAACTATTTACTAGAGAACTTTGAAGAACAGGTATTCATAACAACCCATTCACCACATATTGCTTCGGAATTCAGACCAGATAAAATAGTAAAGTTATATTCTAGAAACAAGAAAACTATGGTAGCAAAAGGTGGATGTAGTGAAGAATTAAAATTGAATTTTGATGATTTTGGATATAGACTAGATGCAATCACAGCAGATGTGTTTTTTGTAAATGCAGTTTTTCTAGTTGAAGGTCCATCAGAAAAGCTTTTTTACACAGCATTAGCAAAAAAAATGAAAATTGATCTTGACCGTTTAAATGTTTCGATAATTTCTGTCAACGGTGTTGGATTTAAACCCTATATTAAAATTTGTTTAGCCTTAGATATTCCTTTTGTATTAAGAACGGATAACGATATTTTTAATAAGTCCAAAAAGGTATCCGATACAGAGACAATTGAATTATCATATCATGCTGGAGTATCTCGCGTTATGGGGATTTATGAAGAACTTCTAAAAAATGAAGAGACTAACCCTTTAATTGAATATTGGAAAGTGAACGGGAAATACAATGAATGGGACAGTGGAGAGAAAGCACCTGCAAGAGCTAATAGCATTTTACAGTATATTTCTAAAGAAATAGAAAAAGATAATATATTTTTATCAAGTGTGGACTTAGAACATGATTTAGTAATGAGTAATTTATTCAGCTCTTTAAAAAGCTATTATAATACGAGAACAGAAACAAGTACTGTAAAGAAGATGCAACAAGCTAAGGCGGAAAATATGTTAAGTTTTTTAAGTAACAAATTTGATACCCTCGATTGTTTAAAAGAGGATAAGATTGCCGAACCTCTAAAAAGAATCCAAGCATTGGCTGAAATGGTTGTGCGTGTGAATGAATAAATCAGTCCAACCCACTAAAGAACAAGAAAGAATTATCGATGAAGTCGGAAACCTAGTAATAACTGCAAAACCTGGAAGTGGGAAAACCTTTACAGTAGTTGAAAAGATCGGAGTTATTTCTGAAGGTTTAATGGAATACCAAGGGATTATTGCAATCTCTTTTACTAGAAAAGCTAGTCAAGAATTAGAATTGCGTTGTAAAAGAAAAGGAATATTAAGAAGAAATCATTTTTTTGGAACTATTGATAAATTTTATATATCTGAAATAATAATGCCGTTTTCAAAAATTCTTACTGGTAAGAACATACAATTAGAAGTAAAAGATTCATTTAGTGACTTTCCAGAGTATGAAGCATTAAAAGGACTTAAGGTGGATTTCAGGAATAAAGAATTACAAATATTATTAGAGAAATCTTTATTAGATGGCCACGTTTTTTTAGAAATATGTGGAGAAACAGCATTTTTTATTTTGAATAAGGTTCCAGATTGTTTATTATACTTAAAAGCAAAATATACTCATATTTTTATTGATGAGTATCAAGATTGTGGGGAGATTCAACATGAAATCTTCTTAAAGCTTGTCGATTTAGGGATTTTTGGTGTTGCTGTTGGGGATTTAAATCAGGCAATTTATGCATTTAGTAATAGATATTCAAAATATTTATTTTCATTAATGTCTGATAAAAGATTTACTCACCTAGAAATAACCCATAATCATAGATGTCATAAGACTGTCTCTGACTACTCACTAGCTCTTATGGGAGTTCCAAATATTACTTTAGAAGATGAATCAAGGGTATTTAAGGTTAATGTAATAGGCACTGATGAGAATGTAATCAATTCAATAGAGTGTAATTTACCTATTCTGAAAGAAAAATATGGATTTAAAAATAATAGTGACTTTGCCATTTTGTGTAGAGGTAACGAAACTGCTAAAAGAGCTTCACTATTTTTAAAAACTGAAAATAAGTTATTTGTAGATACAGCACTTGATAAAAGTAATTCCTACTGGGGTATGTTGTTTAATGAAATGTTAACTTCATTCTTTTTATATAAAAAGGGCTTAACAACAATCTTAGATTTTGTAGAGAGCCGTATTAATGAAGAGTATGAAAAAAAGAGGTTTGAAAAAGGATTAGAAATTTTGAGTGAAATTTTTTCGTTAGAAGAAAATCAGTTGGGAAATCAAACAAACTTATTTATAAAATTCGCACATTTAACATATCCAGAACATAAAGATGAAAAAGTATGCACTGATTTAAAACGTATAGTAGACGATGAACAAAAGCTAGATAGTTTTAAACCTGCTACTGAGAATGAAGTAAATATTATGACTTTGCATAAATCAAAAGGGTTAGAGTTTAAATGTGTTTTTTTACTCGATGTTTATAAATGGATATTGCCACCTGAAGGGAAGTGGGTTACTAATGAAGATTATACCCAATCTCTAAATCTCTTTTATGTGGGGATTACTAGAGCTATTGAAGCATGTTATATTATGCAGGGAACTATGAGATACAGAGCTAAGCAAAAGGATTTTTGGACAGCAGAAGAATCTCCTTTTTTATACCTGAACAATACACAGTTGCTAAGGAAAGACCTTCTTTGGAAAGATGAATTATTAGTAAAGTAAAGTTATTAGCAATTGTATAAGAGTTCATGTTATTTTATGTATTTGCTTTGTTTCGTTTACACTGCGGGGGAAATAATGAGTTTTTTTGGATATAATGTTTTAGCAGTGACGCTTTGGCCACTGTAGGTATAGGTGATCCACCCGAAATCTAACACAGAGATTTGGGTGGATTTTATTTTAACATTTTTTATAAGTGAAATTGGGTAATGTTTTGTTCATTTAAAGGAGTATTTTTATGCAGCTGAATTACATCTTCCTAATGTCAATTTGATGCGTGATCAAGTTAACGCTTGGATCGGTGCATTAAAAACCTTGAGATAATATCTATCAATGATAAGTGCAAAAATCCAAATATCAGACCCTACCAATTATGGTGTCTGATATATTTTTTTAAAAGGAAATTCCAAAATGCTTTTAAAAAAACGGTGAATTTAAACTATCTGATTTTGTTAATTGAACAAGGAGTGCCATTTTTAACAGGATCTTTTTAATGCGCAGTTCAACCATACTATTCAATAGACTAATGTGGTGTTAAACAATCTGCCGCGATTATTTAATAAGCGTCCCTTTTCTAAACTAACGGGGCTTTTATTTAAGAAGGGGAACTAAAAATTTCTAGTTAGAAAAAGGAATGTCTTCAAATTGAGACATTCCTTTGGTGTTGCTAGAGTACACCTTACTTACATTATGACATTATGCCAGGGCTGTGCGCCTTACAGAGTTAGTTGACATGAAAAAAGAGGATATCAATTGACCGGAACGCATAATAACAATCTCAAAAGGGAAATTTAAAAAAGAGCGAATTATGCTATATCAACATATGTAAGGTAACAGAATAAATGTTCGTATAATACAATTTTTACGAATTATTACATTTATACCTCAAGAGGTGGTAATACTCGGTATGTGACTGATATTGAATCATCACAATCACCTAAGCGATGCCAATTTTTATTAATTGAAGTTACTGAACAGTAAACAGTAAAATCTTCTCGAATATGAGTTTCCTTAATTTCTAAATCAAATGTTAACCCTTGGCGAACAGGTGTAGGATTGCTATCGGTATAAATCCAATCAACCCTATAATCATTTGGATTAAAACTTGGGTCAATCTGAATTTCAATTCTTAAAGTCTCTCCTGGATATAAATTATTTCCTTCGGTTTGAAGATTGAAGGAAGACCGACCTGTGGAATTCTGATTATTTTTTATTTGTGCTTCAAAAAATGAGTTGCCCTTAGAATCAGTTAATTGAATTATTCTTGGGACGTTATACATTTTTTGTAAACCTTTCCTTTCAAAATAGTGTTTAAGAGAATCAATAATGTCATTTGAATAACATATTACTTGCTCTGCTTGACGAACCGAAATTGGATTTGCATGTGACAAGTGGTTTCTAGGCACGATAATGCGGTTAAAGAAAGTTCTTGCTTCGTCTGGTCCGTCTGGAAAAGCAAGACTTAAGGCTTGTCTAAAGTATTTTTGGTATAGATTCTGATGGAGTAAAATATTAACCGCGTCATCCAATAAAATTGCATCAATTTCTCTAGGATAACGTTTTGGTTCCTCTTCAGTTCTTTTGATAACATTTTCCCTGACTGATCTTTTTATTAAATAGTCGTTTCCGGTTCCATATTGATACCAGAGATACTTTTCTCCAAAATTCTCACGAAGCTCTATATCTATAAGTCTCCTTAACCACATTTCCAAGGATTCGATTTGAGCTTTACAAAACTGCCTTAAATGTTCGAATTCCATATTCCGATACATGCAAGAACTCCTTTAAACATTTTTTTAAGTGGCGTTGCAATTTCAACCCCAATAACTTGGTACAAAAAGAAAAAAGGGGGGAATTTCGTGATTTGTATTATATAATCGAATATAAATCCCCCTACAAAAACTAATAGTGTTCATATTCCTCAATACCCGTTGGAGTTAATACTATAGTGGTACCTGTTTTTCCAATTTGCGGGTCATCTACATGAATAATTGCTTTAAAGTATAAATTAGCCAATTCCTTATAGGAAGAAAGGGTTCCTTTTTTCCTACTAATTTCATTAGCTAAAAATTCTTCTGTTTCTTTTCTCAGCTTATCTTCTTCATCTGCATTTTTTGCATTAATTTTTATCGCTGCTTGGATCTCTTCTCCTTCAAAATTATCATCTGAAGAAAAACCTAAAAGGGTTGCAATCCCATTGTTTAAATAACCCAGATAAAAAACAGCAATTGGTTGTAACCATGGAAACTGTTTTTCAAAAGAAATTTTCCCAAACTGGAAGGCCTTTTGAAAAAACTCTATTTGCTTGCCAGGTTGAATGTTTCTTAATTCTATTAAATGTTCGTTAATGTATTTTAATGCAGATTCAACTATGTAAGTACGTCCGGCAAACGATAAAATAAAATTACCTTCTATTATGAGAGTTTTCTTGTAATCGTCAAAAAAATCAGTAATTTCCCCATCTAAATTACTGGACGTTTTTCTTTTATCCGCTGTCATAATTATAGTATGCGGGTCATTTTTTACTGCAATTACCATAGTCATTAAATTAGCCTCCATTTAACTTTTTTGTTTACCGACAACAATTTCATAAAGTAAGAAATCTGTTTTTATGCCATTTGCTTTTATTCTGCAGGAATATTATACCACATTATTATTATTCGTAAAATTAGTATTATACGAATAATACTACTCGAGTGGTATTGCACTCCCCTCGTAACTTAAGGGCTCTGTCCGTTGAAGAGAATCTGCCTACAAAAATTTGTCTACATAATCCCGATTCAAAAAAATTAGAGCATTAATTTCTTATTAATGCCCTAAGCAGCTGTAAATTTGTGTGAGAAAATCGGCCTGCATTTGATAGATTTCTCATAACACATAACAAATTCTAAATTAATATTTCTTCAATTGTTGGATCTATGCCTGTTTCTATTAGTTTATCGACTAAACGCTTCATATCAAACCGATTTTTATTACTCGATACATCAAACAGTATTTGGGCTGAAATCTCTTGTGATACATACGGGAGGTTATTTCTTATTACTTTATAAGCAATCTCTCCAAATTTATCATAATCTTCCCATCGACGGCAGACATTTAGGTATTCATTATCCAACATTTTGATAGTCTCGATTGCTCTTTTTTCATCAGATTTAATAAAAGTTATGACTGCATTCCCCATATTCGGAATATCAAGAATTGCTTTGCAAAGCTCAATCCCATCAAGTTCATAAATAAAACTCTCTACATCCTCATCATATAATTTATCTTTAATCTTTGTAGAAACAAGTTCTTTTCGTTCCTGATCCTGATGGTATCTAATTGCCTTCTCAATACCTATCAGTAATTGTCCAGCATCACTATAGCGTAAGCTGGGATTTTCATTTTTGGCTTTCTCAACTGGGTTTCTTAAGAAGTGCCTACTATTTCTTGGATCTTTAGTCATTATGAAATTTATCAAACTACCAAGAGAGTATACATCACTTCCCTTGTCCCCCTCCTTTAGCTGCATGAATTGCTCTGGTGCACAATAATAGTACTGACCCATCGAATGACTCCTCATAGTTCTGTGGGAGTGAAACATATCTAGGTCTTTACCTAAACCAAAGTCGGAAATCTTCAGTAGTCCATGGAACAACAATATATTCTTTGGACTTATATCACGATGAATTATATTCCTATCGTGAACTGTCTTCATAATGTGTAATATCTGACGGATCATAACAAGTTTTGCACTTTCGCTATGGTCATGGTTCACCAAAAAATCTTCTAGAGTTGATTCTGCTTCTTCCATTGTATAGGAGTAGTCTGATTCATTGAATTTATACACATTAATGATACCTGGAATATCGGCTAGGCTATTGGTTAAATTAAATTCACGCTTAAACCTATGTCTAATACCGGTATGAGCCTTAAAATCATCTTTTAATTTTTTTACAATGAATCCAGTTGATAGAGATTTATATACGTTAGCAAAACCGCCCTCTCCTATAAATTGCAAGTCTGTATCCTCTGAAATCAAAGTATAACTATTTCCGCGCTTATAAACTTTATAACCTTCAATACTAAGTTCATTGTTCAGAAAGGTAATTATTTCATCTATTTTTTGTAGCGCCTTAACTTCACTTAATCCATTGTCAACCATTACAAATCTCTTTGTTAGAATTAAGGTTAAAAAATCATCAAATTTATTTTTATTCCAAAGAATTTTTAGCTTCTCGACTGTATAAATCCATCTTGATGGAAAACCTTGACCGTAAACATCGGTAAATCCAAAGTTACTATTAAAAAACTTAACTATATTTCCACCTGATTTATAAGAGTAGTAACCTGGAATGTCACCAATTAATACTTCTGCTATAGTTCTAATCCCTGTCTCACTTAACATACCCTTCTCCTTCTCTTTAACTATGGATTTCATACTAAGAGTGTATTGGAAAATATTAGCTTACCCCCCTTAATAAAACAATAATAACATCATTTTCTAAATTCTCGAAGTTTATTTTCATTGAGTATATATGTATATATCTAAGCTTGTTCACCAAAAAAAGAGCAGCAAGTGACTACTCTTCCTAACTTTGGTATTGAATAAAATTGTTTAGAAATATGTGAATATTTAATGTCTAAATCTCCCTAATTATATACAATAATAGGTAATGGGTTTATGATTAAATCAACAAATCCAAACAGAAAAGAGCACGCCTAATGGAAACAATTTATGAAGTTTCAAGAATCAAGCATGTCATTATAGAAGTGAAAGATAGAAGATTTGAAAGAAGAGTTTGTAATCCTTGGGATGTAAAAGATGTTGCCCATCACTTTATAGCGGATGATGATAGAGAGGTGTTTCTCGTTATTTGCCTCAACACCAGAAATGACGTTATTGCCGTACATAGAAGTCATATCGGTACTCTTTCCACTGCAACCGTTTCACCTCGCGAAATCTTCAAAGCATGCATCCTAAATAACGCAAGGAGCTTTATCGTAGCGCACAACCACCCTTCCAACGACATAAAACCATCAAAAGAAGATTTAAATATAACAGAATCCTTGCTAAAAGCGGGATTAGTCCTTGAGATTCCATTAATTGATCACTTGATTGTTAACTCCAAAGGGGACTTTTTCAGCTTCAAACAAGAAGGCTATATTTTAGAAGATCGTGTCTTCAAGAGAAAGGTCTTCAGTTTGCAGCAGAATCAAATCTTTAAGAAATATAAAAAGGATCAGTAATAAACCATTTTCTAAATGTTTGGGTAGGTGAATAATATAATGGTTCGAATAGATCAGTACCCATTCTTCAAGAAAAAATGGGACTAGGCACCTCTTGCGCTGCATGCTTTCAACAGGAATTGGCTGGTAATGCTCTTGCTTATAGCCTACTCATATTCCGTAGGGAAGCATGTTCTCCCCTAGCCTATGCTTACGAAAGGAGAGGGATTCGAATCCTCTCAGAGGCATCTCTTCATTTATCAACTAAAAAACAGGTGAAGCTTTTAAATGCTCCTCCATAGGAATTCAACTTTCTTAGTAATGTGATAAACCTTAAAGCTCCCCTCTTTCTCCATACCCGCTTTAGATAATTGGAGAATAATAGGGCGTTTCTGTTCAGTTACAATAAAAATGTTTAATTCTGCCTTTATAATCACACAAACACCGTCCAGTTAACCTAGACGGTGTTTAAATAGTTGTTTAATATCTTTGTATTGTGAATTACATTGCTTAAATGAATAACTATAAAGTCTTTTAATAATCTAAATTTTATTCTAATAGAAGAGCATTTTCCTGTTGTACTGGCAGCAACAATCACAGCTGAAGTTAAACCTGTAGTATTTCTGCTGCAAAACCACCCGTTTTATTCTGTCATCTCTTTTTCTAATAGAATAGCATAGGATATAGATGTCTGGCCTATCTTTTCTATTATACCCCTTTATTGTATATCCACTTTTCTTTTAATCGGTCAAATTCTCCATTGAGCTCCATCTCCTCCATCCAGAGATTAACCCAGTTCTGAAATACTGCATCCCCGCGATGCATAAGGTAGCCTTTTTGGCTTTTCGTGAACGTATTGTCCGTCAGAGCCGCGTAAAGCCTGGAATCCTGGCTTGCATAGTAGATGGCCTCAATGCTGTCCGTAATCATCACGTCTACTTTTTCTTCAGCAACCATGTTCGGAATATCCAGATTGTTTTCGATTACGACAACCTTTGCTTGTGTAATGTTGGCATTCACGAATTTTTGGTTGGTTCCCCCTGGGTTTACACCGATGGTGACATTTGGCTGGTCAATCGCTTCCAAACTTGTATATTTCTCTTTATCTTCCTGTCGGATTAAAGGAGCCTTTCCGTCATTTATATAAGGATGTGTTAAGTGTGCTGTTTTTTGCCGTTCTGTATTGCGGCTGATTCCGCCAACCGCGATATCAAACTTATTTTTATGGAGGTCCTCCATTAAGGTTGGCCAGGAAGTTTTAACGAAAGTGATCTTCACCCCAAGGTCTGCTGCCATTAATTTAGCCGCTTCGATATCATATCCTTCATACTCTTTTGTTTCCGGATTAAAGTACGTAAATGGCTTATAATCACCAGTTGTTCCTACCCGTATCACACCCTTCTTTAAAATATGGTCGAGCCTTGAGCCAATGACGAATGTATTGGCATTTTTATGTACTTCCCCTCCTGAAGCTTGGGCTACCTGTTTCACTGATACATAAGGCTTTCCATTTACAGTAACCGTGCTTAACGTCTTTCCATTTAACTCAAGCTGCTCGGTTATACTGTCGGCAAGTGACAGGCTTGTCCCTCCGGTAATCAATAATGCAAAAAGAGCAAATACGATGAGTACTTTTTTGGTCACAATGTTTCCCTCCTATTCATTTAGTTATGTCTATTATCTTTAGGAAGATAGATAAAGTAAATTTATTTTCCGAATTTTCAATAAAACAGTTCGTTTATACGAGGAAAATAGCCCCTTTATTATATAAACACAATATCATTTGGCCCTAAATAGCCTAATACCAGCGTAAGCTCTAGAGATTCCATTAAACAATTTAAACGCTAAGTACTTTACCAAGGTCAACATAAATTTCATATTAAAGATGTCGTCTAAGTGTACTAGCTCCCCGACTTTCATTACCTGCTAAGATACCTAATATACCTTGTGATTCAAATAGTTGTTTGGTACAATTTAGGAAAATTAAAGGTGTGAGATGGTGTCACTGTCCTATTTAATAACTGTAATCCCTCTTTTGATTATTGGTAGGTTCTTTTTAAGCATTGAAAATCTCCCATTCTTTGCAAAGTCCCTGCTTCCCCTGTTAATTATAATGCCCCTTTACTACTTAATTCCATTGATTCCTGGAACTAATCGTAAAATCAAGAAAAGATATGGTACCCCGCTATTAGGCTTGATAATTGTAATTTTTTTACTCATAGGAAACTAAATTTAATAAAAGAAAAATTTATTGATACTCCATAAAGTTAAAGAATATAATACAAAAATGCCTCTGTAGCTCTAGAAGGGAAGAGCGCCGGAAAACATTGTAGAAACCGGGTCGCAAGGCAAGGGTTTCAGAAGCACCGAAAAGCAAATTAGCTGAGGCAGGTGAAATTCCTAGCCGGTGAAAGTCCGTAGGGAAGCGTGTTCTCCCCTAGCCTATGCTTACGAAAGGAGTGCGGGTTCGAATCCCGTCAGAGGCACCTCTTCATTTTTCAACTAAAAAAACAGGTGAAGCTTTTAAATGCTCCTCCTGCTTTCTAACAACTATTTATACAATATTATTTTTTGACGTAATCAATGCGTTTTACCCTATGATTAAATTTTTCTTTCCAGTAGCCATCATTCATATTTGCAATCGCTACTCCAGTAGAACTTTGAGCCCCTATAAAGTTCCCATCACCTAAATAGATACCCACGTGGCCATCCTTTTTGTATGTGTCAAAGAATACGAGATCACCCGGCTGCATATCCTCCACCTTAGTGGCTGTACCTAAGTGTTTAAGTATTTCAGTGCTGACAGATGTTAACTCCCCTAATTTAACACCGACCTGAGAAAATGCCCAATGGACAAAGCTGGAACAATCGAATCTTCCCATTTTAATATCGTTTTGGTTTCTTCCACCCCCAAAGACATATACTGAGTTATTTATCCACCGGTTACCTATAGTGGTTACATCCTTGTCTGTACCAGGAGTAATATTTATTTCACCATTTTCATTAACCTTCATGCTGCTTTTATATACTTCTGCTTGCGCTATGACTTTATCTACATACCAATCAGCATGGTTATAGTGCCATATCGCCTTTCTTACATCTTTTTTGAATCCATGACTAGCAAGATATTTAGCGGCAGAAGCCACGCTATCTGCGATGCTCCACGGGCTTGCTATACCGTCATTATCTGCATCTACTCCGTACCCAGATCCCGCTTTAATTAGGGTTATATCCGTTATATCAATGTCTGGGGCTACTAACCCGCCGCTTGTTTCATATTTATGACCTACCCAAGTTGCCGGCATGAACTGCATGTGACCGACTGCTCCTACTGATGAAATCATTGTTGGGTGTCTAGAAAAATCAGTTTCTATTCCATGTAGTGATGCCAAGTAGTACCAAGGGATACCATATTCTTTTTCAGCATGTAGATAGTACTTCATGTATTCAGGAGGTACCTGGCCCTTAGGAGACGATGGAACAAAAATTGATGTGCTAGGTTTATCAACTTGTAAATCTCCTAAATTCCCATTCTTCCGTGCTTTTTCATTTTCAATCGCTTTTTCAATAGTAGTTTTTTGTTTAGAGAGCATTTGGCTTTCTTTTTCCAAGGCTTCTTTAACTTCATGATTTTGTTTTTCCTTAAATTCTAATTCCGAAAGAAGCTTATCTTTTTCAGCTATTTGCTCGCTTAAAAGTTCAGCCATACCCTTTAGTTCGAGTTCCAGGCTCTGCTGCTTCTTTAATTTAGTTTTAATTGCTTCTTCTTTCTCTATTAACAGATTAAGTGTTTCAGTTTCAGTTATAATCTGTTTGGTCGTTTCCAATGCTGAAGGAATCGGTTGGATCCTTTGGTGAGTTGGCAAAAGTGTTGAATCATAAGTTGGAATTATAGAAACTCTGTCTTGCAGGGGCTTGATATTTAGTTTCAGCTCTTGAATTTCAGTTTCTAGTCGAAAGCTCTCCTCTCTAGCTTCTTTTATCTTCGCGCGGTTATCTAATATGGCCGTTTTTAATCTTTCGATATGATTCTTTAAAACGGCCTTCTCATT
>JAPSLU010000028.1 GCA_031180405.1 Bacillus sp. (in: firmicutes)
ATCACTATTTATCTAGAAAAGGAATTGACTCTAAACAGGTCATTGTAGTTGAGTCAAAATCAACGACATCCATCTACGCAAAATTAACGATGTATGAAAAAGTCAATAATAATTGGAAAAGGACATTAACGACGAATGCTGTCCTAGGGAAAAACGGTGTAGCAAGTAATAAACGTGAAGGTGATGGGAAAACTCCAACGGGCATCTTCCCTCTAAGAGACGCATTTGGAACGAATACCAAGCCTAAAAATGTTACATATCCTTATACTAAGACAACGGACAATGATTATTGGGTAGATGATCCAAATTCTTCTGATTATAATCAATGGGTTACCTATGGTGGAAATCCTTCTTTAAAATGGAATTCCTATGAAAGGCTGGCCGTTCCCCTGTACCGACATGCTGTTATTATTGGTTATAATGAGAACCCTATTGTGAAAGGAAAGGGAAGTGCAATTTTCCTTCATGTATGGAAGAATTCTTCTAGTCCAACACTTGGATGTATCGCTATTGCTGAAAATCAACTTGTAGATGTTCTGGGGCGGTTAAGTGAGAATAAAAATCCTCACATTCTAATTGGTTCAAATGGTACTGTTCCTACAATCTTTACCGAATAAAATGTATTTGTAGAATATTGTCACTTATGCTAATTTAGTAAGTAGAGTTTTTAACTTTTGAAAATGTTAAAGGAGTCGTCAACAATGGACCGTAAAATAAAAGTAATGACAATTTTCGGAACAAGACCAGAAGCAATTAAAATGGCACCTCTTGTTCTTGAACTTGAAAAATACCCAGATGAAATAGAATCAATTGTAACGGTTACTGCACAGCATCGCCAAATGCTTGATCAGGTTCTTGAATTATTTAAAGTAACACCTGATCATGATTTAAATATCATGAAGGATCGTCAAACATTGACTGGTGTTACAACTCGTGCACTTGAAGGTCTAGACGAAGTAATGAAGGATGTAAAGCCAGATCTTGTCCTTGTGCATGGTGACACAACAACGACATTTGTAGCAAGCTTAGCTGCTTTCTACAATCAAATTGCAGTTGGACACGTAGAAGCAGGTTTAAGAACATGGAATAAGTACTCACCTTTCCCAGAGGAAGTTAATCGCCAAATAACTGGTGTAATTGCGGATTTACATTTCTCACCTACTGATAAGTCTGAACAAAATTTACTTCAAGAAAACAAAAAGGCTGAAACGATTTATGTAACTGGTAATACAGCTATCGATGCTTTGAAAACAACTGTTAATGATGCTTATACACATGAAGTGTTAGATAAAGTTGGATCTGATCGTCTCATTTTGTTAACAGCTCATCGCAGAGAAAATCTTGGAGAGCCAATGAGAAATATGTTCCGTGCAATTAAGCGCCTTGTTACAGAGCATGATGATGTTCAAGTTGTTTATCCGGTACATCTAAACCCTGCTGTACGTGAGGTAGCGGATGAAATCCTAGGCGATGATACTAGAATCCACTTGATTGAACCACTAGGTGTGTATGATTTCCATAATTTCGCATCACGTGCTCATATCATTTTAACTGATTCTGGCGGTGTACAAGAGGAAGCACCATCTTTAGGAGTGCCTGTTCTTGTATTGCGCGATACAACAGAAAGACCAGAGGGAATTGAAGCTGGTACGTTAAAATTAGCAGGTACTGATGAAGAAACCATTTATCAAATGGCTTATGAGCTTTTAAATGATAAAGATGCTTATAAAAAAATGTCACAAGCATCTAATCCTTACGGTGATGGAAATGCATCAAACCGTATTGTTAGAGCGATTCTTCATCATTTTGGGAAGAGAGACATTAAGCCCGAACCCTTTCAACCATAACGAAAAACACGACCAGTATTGAGCCGCTGGTCGTGTTTTTATATCTTTCCTTACATCAGTTGACTTTCATAGTTTGAACTGGTTGCTTAATTCTCTTAATTTTAGTACCATTTTCTACTTTAAAGAATTTTTCATAGATATATTTAGAAACCTTTATTGCTCTTTTGTCCACGAATTTTTCAGTAAAGTGTGATAATAAAAAGGTGAAAAAGATAGAAAGAGAAAAAGAAATTAAAAAACTAATCCGATAAGAAAAAATAGCCGAAAAATAATCAAATAGTAAAAAAGAGAGAGAAGCGAGTATAGGCATGTGTACTAAATATAAAGGAAAAGATATTCTCCCTAAATATACGAATATTTTCATAGAAAATATTGATTGTGAAATTTTAGAGTTTAACAGTGCATAAACAAGGAAAAATGCACCCAATATATGATAAAAAGTAAAATATTTTACATTTAATATATTTATATTTAGAAAATGGTAAATGGTACCATCCGTACTACCATAAGGATAGGAACCAAAAAATAATCCAACTAACAGTACGAGAAACGTTAACTTACCTTGGTATTTACTTTTAGGTACCTGACTAGAATTATGCATATCACTTAAAACTAACCCCAATATAAAAGCAAGATAATAGCTATTCCAAAAAAACACAACTAAAAAAATGTATAAATAATATCGTTTATTTGCTTGTCCAAAAAGTGCTAAAAAGGAAAAAATTAAGAAAGATCCTAAAAACTCATATGTCATAGTCCACAGTACACCGTTATATGTGTTACTGTAATTAAAGAAAATTTCATATAATGATGTCTTTAACATTGAGAAGAAGTTATGCTCCATACTTTCATATCGTAAGTCACCAGTGTATTTTCCAAATTGATCATATAAATCTAAAAGTAATAAAATATATGCTAAGAATACAGAGAATAAAACAGGAATAGCCAATCTAATATACCTTCTAACAGCACTAGAATAGATAATGTCCATGCTTTTTTCTTGAAAAAATTTCATACTTAAGACATATCCACTTAATACAAAGAAAACACAAACAGCAAAATTCCCATTATACGTAAGGTTAAAGGGAGTCTTACTTAAATAGTATTCTAATGATGATTGTGGATTATAAAATAGCGGATCGGAATAATAAAACTGAACATAATGTGCAAAAACAACTATAAGAGCAGCTAAACCACGTAAGCCTTCTAAATATTGAACTTTCTTCATTATATTTTCCTTCCTTCTATGATGTTTGTGATTTACAGGAGGTAATTATAACACACTATCATGCCTTTATTATTGTTAAATATTTAGGAAGTAAAGTTTCTATCACTTTACCTAATGTTTATCTAGTTTTAGATTTTGTTGATGTATTTGAGGCCTCTGAAATAGTTGTACCCTACCTGTTTTTGAAATTTAACAACTCTTTTCTATTCAAATGAAAAACTTTTAAATAACTAAAACAATTCAACAAAGAATCTTACTCCTGTTACGTAAGGAGTTCTGGTACTACAGCTCTTATTCGTTCCTTCGTTAAATTCAATAGGGAAAAAGGATTCCTAAATGTTGTTATTAACATACATTCGGAATTGATTACACTTAAACTGGTATTTATATCTGAAAAGTTTATCATCTGAGTGGGGAAATAAAGTGAAAAACGCTTGGTTTTAATCCAAGCGTTCAAAGGTAAAGTGTTTATATCTGAAAAAAGTTAATTATGGGTCTCTTTTAGTGACTTTTTATCATCTCGCTTCGTCAAACTAATGAGAGTATCTGAGAGTTCTCTTGCCTGTCTTTCTCGGTTATACGATTGAATAAGCTTATTCTTAACATTTAGTTTAATTTCCTTTAGCTTCTTAGGATGCTGCTGAGCATATTTCAACACCCGAACAAAATCATCAGCATTTTCAGGCTCGAAGTAAAAGCCAGCGTTATGCTTTTCCACAATTTCTTTTGCTTCACCATCAACACCTATTAGGATCGGTGTTGACATGGACATATAGTCAAAAACCTTAGATGGAATCGTAATTTCAAATAATGGATGCTTTTTTAGCGAAACAATCCCAATATCAGCAGCTTCATAATAGCCTAGGAGTTCATCCTTTTTTTTGCTGTCTATAAACAACACATTTGTAAGGTTGAGGGATGTTGCTTGATGCATAAGTTTTTGTTTTTCAACACCTTCACCAATGAACATAAAAGCCACCGTTGGATCATTTTTTAGTTTCTCAGCTGCTGTTATGATCGTTGCTAATCCTTGTGCAGCTCCGATATTCCCGGCGTACAACACAAGGAATTTATCTTGTATCCCGTATTGATGCCTTATAGAGGATGTACCAGTTAAGGACGGTAATGAGTCAGGGTTTACACCATTTGGGATAACAGTTATTTTATCTTCCTTTATTCCAAGATCAATGAGTCGTTGTTTATATCCGTACGAAACGACAACTATGTGGTCTGCCTTCTTGTAAAGAAAGCTTTCAAGCTTTCGAGCAAGCCGTAAAAGTTTCTTATTTTTAAACTGGCCTAATAGTTCTGCAAAATCAACCCATAGATCTCTAATTTCAAAGACAAATTTGGCTCTGTGAACCCTGCTTAAGAAATACCCTGTTACCCCCTGAAATAATTGTGGTGAGGTCGCATAAATGACATCAGGTTTTTTTACTAATAAACCAGAGAGGCAACTAGAGATCATAAATGATAGGTAATTAGCAAGTCTTCGTATTGAGCTTGTTTTTGTATCTCGTATACGGAAGGAACGGTATACGGTCAACTCATTGACTTTTTCTTTCTTATAGAATTTTTTTATTGGTTTTGAATTAGGAAAAGTCGTTAGTACATGCAGTTCATGACCTATATCTGAAAGATTTGAGCTCATGTCATATGCTCGCCCTTGTGCAGCACCAATTTCAGGTGGGAAATGCTGAGTGATATAAACAATTTTCATAAGGATCCCTTTCCGTAAAAAATTAGGAATTATCAATATAATAGTGTAAAGTATTAGTGGGAAAGTTACAACTTGGATATTGTAAAAGAGGAAATGATATTATGACAAAAATTTGTGTAGTCACGACAGTCCACCACGCTTATGATGGACGAATCTACCATAAACAGTGTAAATCATTAAAAAAAGCGGGATATAAGGTCACTCTCCTTGCTCCTAAGCCAGATAAACGAATTGAAAATGATGGGATCAACTTGGTACCGATCGAGAAGCCTAAACAGGAATGGAAGCGATTTTTACATACTTTTTCTGTTTTCAAGCTAGCAAAACAAACAAATGCAGATTTGTACCATTTTCATGATCCTGAATTGCTACCTGTCGGTGTTTTACTACGTCTTTTCACAAGAAAACCAGTTATCTTTGATGTACATGAGCATTATCCTAATGCGATCATGAGTAAAAAATATTTGAAGAAATGGTTGAAGAACCCGGTTCGAATAGCCTATGAAATAGTAGAAAAGATTTCGATACCTATGTTATCAGGTGTCATTTATACAACAGAAGAGGTTGGAGAAAGGTATAAAAACTATATTTCATGTAAAATTGAAAACTACCCTTTACCTGAAATGTTTCCCACTACAGGACGGGCAAATAAAAAAGATGAGTACCTCTTATACTTAGGGGGTATAACTGCAATTAGAGGAATAGAGGAGTTAATTGATGGGTTCGCTCATGCCGCTAAGCTTAAACCTGAGGCCAAACTTTTATTTGTTGGTAGTTTTGAATCTAACTCTTTTAAAGAGAAGATTTACGAAAAAATTAAGATGCTTGGTTTAAAAGATAAAATTGAATTTAAAGGCAAAGTTCCCTATCAGGAAATAGAAAAATACTTATCTGAAGCGACTATCGGTATTATTCCCTATTTACCTGTTCCTAACCATCTAGTCTGCTTGCCGAACAAACTATTTGAATACATGGCTGCAGGTGTAGCTGTTATTGCGTCGGATTTCCCCCATTATCGTAAGGTTGTTGAATCTTCTAATAGTGGATTACTCATTAATCCGGAGAGACCTCAGTCAATTTCAAAGGCTATGCTCTTGTTATTAGACAATTCTAGTTTAGTAAAGGAAATGGGCGAAAATGGTAAAAATGCATTTTTAGATACTTATAATTGGAAATCTGAGGAAGAAAAACTGTTTTCTTTCTATCAAAAGCTTTTGAAGAATTAGGTAAATACTTCATACTACATAACAGGCTATATGTTTAGACACATTTGTCCATGCTAAATCGTATAGATATGATAAATTTATGTCGTAAAACTTTAAGAAAAAAACAATTGAAAGTTAAAATATTTTTGCTATGATGAAAGAAGTGAAAATTTCTCACACAAGTGGGGGTAAACGATGCATTCTTATATTGACTATATTGTCGCTTTTATTCTTTCATTTGCTGTTGCAGTGTTCATAACACCTTTAGTAAAAAAGATTGCGATAAAAATTGGCGCTACTGATCAACCGGATAAAAGAAAAATCCATAAGGATATCATGCCTCGACTTGGTGGTCTTGCGATCTTTATAGGAGTTATTGCTGGATTCTTGTATTTAAAACCGCAATCAATGTATATGACTGAGGTAGTCATCGGAGCAGTTTTGATCATAATTGTCGGAATTCTTGATGATCGATTTACATTACCAGCTAAATATAAATTTTTAGGCCAGCTTGTTGCGGCAATTATTGTTGCTTCATCAGGTTTACTTATATCAAAAATTACAGTCCCTTTTTTTGGGGTTATCTATTTAGATTATTTAAGCTATCCTGTAACAGTGTTATGGATAGTAGCCATAACAAATGCAATTAATTTAATTGATGGTCTTGATGGATTGGCTGCCGGTGTTTCATCTATAGCCATGACAAGTATTCTTATTATGGCAATTGCCGATTCTCAAATTGTCGTTATTGCATTATGTACGATTTTGATCGGAAGTTCATTAGGGTTTCTTGTTCATAACTTCTATCCAGCAAAAATTTTTATGGGAGATACAGGTGCTTTATTTTTAGGCTATTCGATTTCGATCATATCAATGTTAGGATTGTTTAAAAACATTACTTTATTCAGCTTTGTTATCCCAGTTATTGTTTTAGCAGTCCCGATTTTTGATACGGTATTTGCCATTGTAAGAAGGTTCTTAAATAAGCGTAGTATAGCAGCTCCAGATAAGCTTCACTTTCACTATTGCTTAGTCGATCTAGGTTTTAGCCACAGAGCAGCAGTGCTACTGATTTACTTCTTTAGTGCATGTTTTGGATTCTCAGCTATTATTTTTTCAAATGCTACATTATGGCTTTCTTTGCTAATACTAATCATCTTATTAATCGCGATCCAATTTATTGCAGAAGTAGTTGGATTAATTGGTATTAATCGTAAGCCTCTTATCAATACATTTAGAAGAATAACCGGAATAGCAACACCGGTGAAGAAACCACAAAAGGATAATTAAAATATGGATTAAGGTATTATCTCCTTCAGGTAGACAGGAAAAGGACATATAAAAAGTTCTTATAGTCTACCTGAATGGGATTTTTTTTATGGCTAAGTAAGGGCAAGCTTATACTACCTATACAGAAAAATTAAACGTGAAGTAGTAAGACTAAATTAGATGAAGGCTGGCCATATAGACATCTTAGAGAGAGCATATAGGTATAAAGAGTGGTGCAGATTTGCACACTGGGTAAAAAAATACAAAATGATAATTCATTTGAAACAATTAAGCCAGGGAACGTCACTCTAGACATGGTAATTGTCATGCCGATGATGCATTGAAAGTTTTCTTTTCTTATTTAAAGGCAGAAATGCTCTGTTTATTTCGTTTAAAACAACGGAGGATGCTCAAAAACAAATTGAATAATCGAGAATGATTTCAGAAAAACTAACGGCCTTTTCCCGAAAGAATATCGGGAAAAGGCCGTTGCTTAATATACTATCTTTTTCGATGCCTACTTAACAGACTTTGTGGACCAGTCAATTAGACGACTGGTCCTTTTTTATGCATAGAAAAAGAGGGGTTTAAGCCCTCTTTGAATTTATTGTGATGCTGCTGAAGTGTCAAAGCCGTCTGTAGTATCAGTTTCTTCAGAGCTATCAGTAAGGGTAATACCTAAATGTCCCTTCAGTTCATCTTGAACCTTAATTATACTTTCTTCTTCAGGTAGCCAATATGATACTCCACCGATGTATTCCCCAACACCATCTAATTTAATTGTTTCAATATTACTTGTGCTAAATCCAGAATACTTTTGATAAAAACCTAAAAGCTCAGACACTTTCATATTTGTTTCGACATTTTTGCCAACTTCATCGGTTAATTGGTCAACCTTGAGTAGTGTACCAGCAGAAGCAATTTCATCGATAATCGCTTTAACAACTTGCTGTTGACGCTCATTACGCCCGATGTCATTGTTTGGATCTTGAAGTCTCATTCTCGCGTATGCTAGGGCATATCGTCCATTTAATTCCATAGGTCCTTCAAAAAATTGAAGTTTTTCCGCTTTAGGGTCATCACTATTTTGTTCAAAGTCGAAAGGGACATCAACCGTAATTCCACCAACAATATCTACAATATTTTTAAACCCATCAAAGTTTACAGTTGCATAGTAATCGATTGGTATTTCTAAAAAGTCCTCAACAGTTTCAATTGTTAACTCTTTTCCGCCTTTTGAGAACGAGTGATTGATTTTATCTAACCCTTCTCCCGGAACCTCTACCCGTGTATCACGGGGAATACTTAAAAGCTTCATCGTTTGATCTGCTGGATTGAAAGTTGCGACCATCAATGTATCTGAACGTCCACCTTTTCCGCCACTTGAATAGTCTTCAACACCTAGTAACAAGATAGATACTGGATCATTTGAAATACTCACTGCGTTATCACGTAGTTTAGACTTTTCACGGCCTAGGTCATCGTAAGAGTTATTTGCTGCTTCTAACGTTTGGTAAAATACGTAACCAACGTATAATCCAACTCCTATTAATAAAACAAGTGCAAGAAAGAATAATCGTCGCAATATTGGACGTTTTTTCTTCTTTTTCACTCTTTTCATTTCTTTTCTATCCATAAAATTTCTCCTCTAACCATCAAATTTGGACATCTTCCTCCAAATAAACAACATCGCCTTCCGAAATCTCACATTGTCCATTCGTCAGCTCTGTCATCCACTCACTGAAATCTGCCTTTTTCTCTTCTTCTACATAGGCTTCCACATTTACGTCATTTAAATAGTGGATATTATTTAATAAAAATGTAGAATTTCGTAATTCATTTTCCACTTTCCCCAACCACGTATAGTCGATATTTGTGTTCATGATCCGCATAAGCTTTCGCTCAACCATTCCAGTAGCTTGTAAGCCCTCTGAAACAGATTTACCATAAGCACGAATCAACCCACCTGTTCCAAGCTTAATGCCCCCGAAATATCGTGTCACAACGACAACTGTGTCTTTGAGTTTTTTCTTCCTTAACACCTCAAGCATTGGAACTCCAGCTGTTCCACTTGGCTCACCATCATCATTTGCCTTTTGAATGTGATCATTTTCCCCAATTAAATAAGCAGAACAATTATGATTTGCGTCGTGATGCTTCTTTTTTATTTTCTGAATGAAGCTAATAGCTGCTTCTTCCGAAGTTACGCGTTCTATATAGCAAATAAAACGTGATTTTTGGATAATTAGCTCATGCTCTCCATAGCCTTTTACGGTATAATAATGTGAAAGCATGCTTGTACACCTCCTGACAAGCAAGCAAGATTAGAATAGCACATTCTTTTATTATAAAACGACATAATTTTTACTTCAATCGTAAAAAATGTGGCAAAATAAAATAACTCTCAAAAATGTCGGAGGGATGAAGTTGAACTCCAATAAAAAAATAGATAGCAAAATACTCGATGAAGTGTTAGATAAGATGATTGAGACGGTCGCTGGCAGTAAGGACGAGATCTTTAAAATCGGTGAACAGTCGCGTCAGCAATATGAATCATTAGTTGAAGAGCTGAAAGAGATAAAATTACAGGTGAGTTCGGTGATTGAGGAAGGAGAAAAGCTTGAGTTTCATGCTAGGCTTGCTCGGAATCGCCTTTCAGAGGTTAGTAAAAATTTTAAGAATTTCGCTGAAGGCGAGATAAGAGAAACGTATGAAAAGGCTCATAAGCTTCAGGTGGAGCATACGATGCTACAACAGCATGAAAAGCAGCTTCGTGATCGCCGTGATGACCTTGAAAGACGTTTGCTGGGTCTTCAGGAGATCATTGAGCGTTCAGAGGCACTTGTTGGGCAGATTTCTGTTGTATTAAATTATTTAAATAGTGATTTAAGACAAGTAGGGATGCTGTTAGAGGATGCTCAACAAAAACAGGATTTTGGTTTGCGGATCATTGAGGCTCAGGAAGAAGAACGAAAACGTGTATCAAGAGAAATTCATGATGGACCAGCTCAAATGCTTGCGAACGTGATGATGCGCTCTGAGCTTATTGAACGCATTTTTCGTGAACGAGGGACAGAGGAAGGCTTTAAAGAAATTAAGAGTTTAAAGATGAACGTGAGAAACGCATTATATGAAGTGAGGCGAATCATTTATGACCTAAGGCCGATGGCATTAGATGACTTAGGACTCATCCCGACCCTCAGAAAATATATGGATACGATCGAAGAATATAACGGAAAAACAAAGATTTTGTTCCAAAGTGTAGGTGAAATGGATGAAAAGCGACTTCCACCTCGGTTTGAAGTGGCGTTATTTCGTCTTGCCCAAGAAGCTGTCACAAATGCATTAAAACATGCTGAGGCAACAGAGATTTCGGTTAAAGTCGAGGTAACTTGTAAAAATATCACAATGGTCATAAAAGATAATGGTAAAGGTTTTGATATTAAGGAAGCTACTGGAAATAGAGATACGAAATCTTTTGGGCTTATTGGTATGAAGGAACGTGTTGATCTTTTAGGCGGTAAAATGACGCTTAACTCTAAAGTTGATTTAGGGACTTTTATCATGTTTCAAGTTCCTTTTAATGGGTAATTAATCTAAGTTACATGACTATAAGCATATTGACGAAGAAACGAACTGACTTATAGACTAAAGTAGAGAATGGGGAGGCGTATACATGAAGACGAAAATTGTCATTATAGATGATCATCAATTATTTCGTGAAGGTGTTAAACGCATTTTAGATTTCGAACCAAGCTTTGAGGTAATTGCAGAAGGTGATGACGGTGAGGAAGCATTAGCAATTGTTGATGCGAACAAACCAGATGTTGTTATCATGGACATCAATATGCCAAAAGTAAATGGTGTTGAAGCGACGAAGCAATTGATTGAAGCAAATGAAGACACAAAGGTTATTATTTTATCAATACATGATGATGAAAATTATGTAACACATGCCTTAAAAACAGGTGCAAGAGGCTATCTGTTAAAGGAAATGGATGCTGATACATTAATTGAAGCTGTCAAGATTGTCGCAGACGGTGGTTCATATCTACATCCAAAAGTTACACATAACTTAGTAAATGAATTCAGACGACTTGCCACTTCAAGTGGACAAGCTGCAACCATGCAACCATTACAGCCAGAAATTCGTCGACCATTACATATTTTAACTCGACGCGAATGCGAGGTCCTTCAAATGCTAGCGGACGGAAAAAGCAACCGCGGCATTGGAGAAGCATTGTTTATCAGTGAAAAAACCGTTAAAAACCATGTAAGTAACATTCTGCAGAAAATGAATGTAAATGACCGTACACAAGCGGTTGTTGTGGCGATTAAAAATGGTTGGGTAGAAGTAAAATAAGGAAGAGGGGTCAGGATCCTTTAGGGTTCTGGCTTTTTTTGTATGTACTTAATTTGGATTTGCAAAGGCTCTTTTAAATGCTTGTAGCTGTTAATATAGTTCCTTTGAACAAAAACTATTTAGGTTGATGGAGCGAAAGGTGCGAGACTCCTGTGGGACAGCGGGATAGGTGAGATCCCGCAGGCGCTATGCACCGAGGAAGCTCACCGCCCGCCCTATGGAAAGCGAGCATCCTGTAGCGAAAATCAACCTCCCCAATACCTTTTATTTAGCGACAAAGTTTACAATAACAGCCTTTGTAGAAAAAACATAAAGACCCGAAGTTATGCCATATACTAAACGAATAGTGAAATTCAATGTGTTTTCCGTTAAAATGAAGGGTAGCAAAACGATTAAGGACAAGAAAGGAATAAAAACATGAAAACGGCTATTGTTACAGATAGTACAGCATATATCCCTGAACCGATTCGTGAAAAGTACGATATACATATGATCCCTTTAAGTGTGAACTTTGGGAATGAAACATATCAGGAAGAAATCGAAATCACTTCACAGCAGTTTTTTGAAAAAATGCGTGGACAACAAGAGCTCCCAACAACATCTCAGCCACCTGTCGGCATGTTTATGGAGTTATTTGAGAAGCTCTCAAAAGAGTATGATGCAGTTATATCCATTCATCTTTCAAGCGGTATTAGTGGTACATACAACGGAGCGGCAACGGCAGGAGATATGGTCGAAAACATAGAGGTTTACACTTATGACACAGAAATAAGCTGTATGGTACAAGGTTTTTATGCACTTGAAGCAGCTGAAATGGCTCGTGAAGGAAAGGGACCTAGAGATATTTTGGCCCGCCTAGATGAAATGAAGCAATCAATGAAAGCCTATATTATGGTAGATGACTTAACAAATCTTCAAAAAGGTGGACGATTAAGCGGTGCTCAAGCATTAATTGGAAGCTTACTTCAGGTGAAACCGATTTTGCATTTTGAAAATAAAGTCATTGTTCCGTTTGAAAAAGTACGTACCCGTAAAAAAGCGCTGAATAGAGTAGTTGACTTACTTGATGAGGTAGCTAAAAATAACGAACCAATGCGGGTGGTAGTGATTCATGCAAACCGCCCAGAAGAAGCCGAAATGTTGCAGCAGGAGCTTTCGGCAAAATATGCGAATGTTGAATGCATCGTAAGCTATTTTGGCCCTGTTATTGGGACTCATTTAGGTGAGGGTGCGATTGGGATTGGGTGGTATAAGAAATAAAATAAATGATGGGAGGAAAGTTCTATTTTCATTTAGTTCTAACCTCTCATATTTATTTTTGAGCGTGGACATTTGGATGATAGTACCTCATACTAGAGATTGAAAATTATTAAGGAGGTTTTAAATCATTGGGGGATTTTAATCAAATCACGCTACCAAAGCAAGGAGAAAAGAAACGTACATATCGTCACTGGACAACTTTAGAAGACCGAAGGCTTTTAGAATTACGTAAAAGTGGAATGAAGTTTAAACATATTGCAGGACAATTATCACGTACTGCTATTAGTGTAGAAAAGCGTTATCGTAAAATAACTAGTTATCAACAAGGTGGCAAATGAGATTCGATATAAGCAAAGGTTTTTTAACTCCGGTTTTCTCCTATTCAGAGGGTCTACCAATTTCTGGGTATCATCCGGTTCCTGTGAAGACCACGATCCCTAATTTCCCGTATTCACCTGATCTTCAAAAACACCTCATTGGAAAACTATTACTTTTAACTGAACTTCCCTTTTCGATTGATGCTTTGCTGAGTCATTATGAGCATGGCTATGTTAAATTAGATGCTGGGATTGTCAAAAAACAACAGCAGCTCACCTGTAATCGGTGTGGAAATTCCCATCCTTCTCTTTTCTCCTCGTTCTCCTGTTCACAGTGTGGTGAACAGGAATGCTATTATTGCCGAAACTGTATCATGATGGGAAGAGTGAGTGCGTGTACACCACTTTTTAGCTGGAGCGGACCTTCCATTTCTGAACCATCACCTGCTACACTGAATTGGGTAGGACAGCTTTCAAAAGGGCAAACAATCGCTTCTGAGCGCGTGGTCACGGCAGTGAAATATAACAAGGAATTACTTGTTTGGGCCGTATGTGGAGCAGGGAAAACGGAGGTGCTTTTTAAAGGCATAGAAGAAGCCCTCGCCAATCATAAGCGAATATGCATCGCCACGCCCCGTACAGATGTTGTCTTAGAATTAGCCCCTCGTCTTCAAAAGGTATTTCCTTCAATCACCATCTCAGCCATATATGGTGGTAGTGAAGATCGCCATACGTTTTCACCTCTCACACTATCAACTACACATCAGCTTTACCGATTTAAACAAACGTTTGATTGCATCATTGTCGATGAAGTCGACGCCTTTCCATACTCTGCTGATGCTACTCTGCAATTTGCCGTTTTAAAATCCCGAAAAGAAAAAAGCTCCCTCATTTATTTAACCGCAACACCCAATAAGAAATGGAAACAAGAGGTACAACAAAACAAACGTGAAGCAGTTCGCATCCCAGCCCGGTATCATGGCCACCCACTACCAGTGCCCGAATTTGTGTGGACAGGCAATTGGCAGAAGCAGCTTGAGAAGGGACGGTTACCAAAAAAAGTGATGGAGTGGCTAGGAGCCAGAATAACAAGCGCTAGGCAAGCATTTCTATTTGTCCCATCAATATCAGTCATAAATCAAGTGGTGGAGATATGTAGGCAATTGGATGGAAAAATAGAAGGTGTTCACGCAGAGGACCCAGAACGGCGTGAAAAAATAAATAAGTTCCGAAGCGAAAAAATGCCTGTTATTGTGACGACGACGATACTTGAACGTGGGGTGACCATTCCAAATAGTGATGTAGCGGTTCTAGGGAGTGAGGATGGGATTTTCACAGAAAGTGCCCTTGTCCAAATAGCCGGGAGAGTCGGGCGAAGCGCGACCTACCCGAACGGAAACGTTACATATTTTCATTTTGGGAAAACTCAAGCGATGGTAGAGGCTAAAAGGCATATAGTAAAAATGAATGAGGAAGCGGAAAAGGAGGGTTACTTACTGAAAGGATAGAACAATTTAGGATGTCCACTATTATATAGAAGTGGCGTGGGATAAATGGTTTTTAGACAAGCCTTTATGTCAAACTAAATAAAAAGGAGGGAGATCCCAATTACATATTGTTTGCTGTGTAAGGAACCAATATTCCGACAGTTAGTCTGGAGAAGTTTGCTACTATCTTCAGAGCAACCCGCTTGCGATCAATGCTATGAAACACTTGCAAAAATTCAAGAGCCAACCTGCCCAACTTGTTTTCGGCCTCAGGCTCATGAAGAAGTTTGTCCAGACTGCCAATCATGGGAAAAAGATTCAAAATGGAAAGGGATTCTCACAAGGAATGTATCAGTGTATAGTTATACTAACGAGATGAAAGACATTCTATCAACCTATAAATTCCGCGGTGACGCAGCGCTCGTATATGTATTTAAAAAAGATCTCCAAGCCCGGTTCAAAAGATCCTTTCCCAAAAATACAATGGATGCCGTTGTCCCAATTCCTCTAAGTCCAGAGCGTCTATATGAACGTGGATTTAATCAGGCAAAACTACTAGCTGATTTCCTCCCTCTCCCACAATTCGAAGTTCTTCAACGTACCCATCATGAAAAGCAATCAAAAAAATCCCGTCAACAACGAATAACATCATCGAATGTGTTTTCTACCACCGATGCTAGTATAATAAAAGGGAAGAACATCTTATTGGTAGATGACATCTATACAACAGGAAGCACACTTAGACATGCTGCAAAGCTGTTAATAGATAATGGTGCAACATCTGTTTCATCATTCACATTAGTAAGAAGTTAAAAATAATAAAAATCCTGCCGATATAAATAGTAATAAGGAATCGATAGGAGAATGACAATGGGTGAACTAGCGAATTGTCCAAAATGTGATGTTTTATTTGTTCAAACACAATTTAGAACAGTATGTGATACATGCTATAAAGAAGAAGAAAAAGCGTATGACATCGTTTATAAATTTTTGCGAAAACGGGAAAACCGAACAGCAGAACTAGAAGAAGTGGCAGAAGGGACTGGTGTCTCGAAAGAACTTATTATTAAGTTTATTCGTCAAGGTCGAATCACGCTTACACATTTTCCTAACCTAGGCTACCCGTGTGAGAAATGCGGGAAAACAATCAGAGAAGATCGCTTATGTGGAGATTGCAAAGACAATATTTATAGGCAGCTAGACCAAATTGAAAAAGAACAATTAATTCGTGAAAAAAATCAATTAAGTAACAATACTACGTTCTATTCCCACAGACCCAGAAGTTCATGAAAAGCTAAAGTTTTTTTGGGGAAAACCGATACTAATAGTATGACATTGCACGTTCGCTGTGAAAGTGAGGGAAAACCATGAAAATAAATCATCTAGGTTCAATGGGTATGAACCCATATAAACGGAATATCGAAAAAAATAATTTAGCAGCACAAACAACTCCATCTAAAGAAGATAAAGTGGAGATCTCTTCAAAAGCTATCGATCTTCAACAGTCAAATGAAGTGGTGAAAGCCAGACAGGAAAAAGTACAAGCCATTAAAACACAACTAGAGAGTGGAACATATACAATTGATCCACAAGCGATTGCAAAGGGATTACTTAACTTCTATAAAAAATAGATGCTGATATTGGAGGGTACGTCATGCTAGCGGAAAAATTAATCAACACATTAGAGAAATTGTTAAAGCTTCATCAAAACCTCTATGAAGTAACCCTTCAAAAAACAGACTATTTAAAGAGCAATGATGTAGAAAAGCTAAAAGAGCTGCTAAAAAAAGAGCAAATGTTTGTCCAAGCGATTAAACAAATCGAAGCGGAAAGAATTAAGTTAACACCTGAGTTTCTCGGGGATAAAGCTGATATGACACTCTCAGCCTGTGCTGAAAAGGCACAGGGAGAGCATAAAGAAAAGCTAATACAGCTAGCTCACCTTTTTCCTGTAGTAGTAAAAAAAATAAAGGATGCCAACCAATTAAATAGAGAACTAACACAGCAAGCATTACAATTTGTTGAACTTTCATTAGACTTATTCATTCCACAGGAAAGCCTTACTAATTATAACCATCCAAATGGAAACGATAAGTTCCAGCCTAATAAGCGACGATCAATATTCGATTCACAAGCATAAAGGAAGGAGGAAAACGAATGACATCCACTTTTTTCGGACTAGAAACAGCAAAGCGCGGGATGGCTGCACAGCAGAGTGCTCTAAATACTACCGCACATAATATTTCAAATGCCAACACGCAAGGGTATTCCAGGCAACGAGTGAATTTTGTTCAAATGGAGCCATTTCCACCAACATCCATCAATAGCCCTGCTAAACAAGGACAAATTGGCGCTGGTGTCAAAGTAGAAACAATTGAGCGTGTGAGAGATGGGTTTCTTGATAATCAATATCGAAATGAAAGTACAAAAACAGAATATTGGAATGTGAAAGCAGATGCTCTAAAAAGGATGGAAGATATTTTAAATGAGCCATCCGAAACGGGGTTATCAGCTACCATGGATCGTTTTTGGCAATCACTACAAGACTTAGCTGTTAACCCTTCGAGTACCGGAGCACGCTCTGTCGTTCGTGAACGGGGGATTGCTTTAGCAGAGACATTTCAATATCTATCATCCTCAATAAAATCTGTACAGACTGAGCTGAAAAAAGAATTAAATGTCACAGTAACAGATGTTAATTTTCTAAGCAGCCAAATTAATCACCTGAACCAAAAAATAGCTGAAATTGAACCGCACGGGTATGTAGCTAATGATTTATATGATGAACGAGATCGTTTGCTTGATCAATTATCTTCCCTTGCCAATATTAAAGTAACGTATTCCCCTTCAGGAGGAAATAGTAATGAATTGGCTGAAGGAGTAGCAACTGTCGAAATTCTGAATGATAAGGGAAATAGTATTGGAACCCTCATAGATGCAAAGCAAAAGAAAACAAACGAATTATCTGCTAACTATGATTCTGAAACAGGTTTAGTAAAATCGTTAACGATTGGCACCAAGGAAATTGATGTACTTGATTTTAGAGGTCTAGGTAAGATTAGCGGTTTAATAGATTCTTACGGTTATATGTATAGCAGTGAGGACTCAGTAATTGAGGAAGGAATATACCCTGATCTGCTCAAACAGCTCGATAGCATGGCTTTTGACTTTGCCAAAGGAATAAATAATGTTCATCGGGAAGGATGGAGCGTAAAAGACGTTCAATCTGACGTTCATACGCCAATAGACTTCTTTTCATTTGGAAACCGTCAGCTAACGAATTCTAAGGGAGCAGCTGAAGGGATTCAAGTGTCTAATGAGATTATATCCTCAGCAGATTATATCGCTGCAGCATTGCCTGATTCAGAAGGTAAAGTGAATATCGGGGATGGTCAAAATGCAATACAACTTGCAGGGGTAAAACATAATGAGTTTATCATAGACGGGAAAAAGACAACACTTTCTAGCTACTACGAAGGAATAATAGGCGGCATGGCCATCCTTTCTCAGGAAGCAGACCGTTCAGCTACAAACTCTCAAATGATGAAGGATGCTATCAATGATCGAAAACAATCAATTAGTTCAGTCTCACTTGATGAGGAAATGACTAATATGATCCAATTTCAGCAAGCCTATAATGCATCAGCACGTATGATTACTCTACAAGATGAACTGCTTGATCGGATAATAAATGGTATGGGACTGTCAGGAAGGTAGGTAAGGAAATATGCGTGTTACTCAAAGTATGCTAGCAGGAAATTCTACGAAATATTTGAGTCAAAGCTATCAAAAACTAGATAAATACCAGGAGCAAATTGCAACAGGTAAAAAATATAATCGCCCGTCTGATGATCCTGTTGCAGCCATTAAAGGGTTAAGTTATCAAACTGAATTAACTGAGGTTGAACAGTATAAACGAAATATTTCGGAAGCTTATAAATTAATGGATTCTTCTGAAGCAGGCATAAGCCAGGCGTCGGATATTATTCAGCGTATAAAGGAGCTCACGATTCAAGGAACCAATGGCACAAATAGCCCTGATGAATTAAAGGGAATTGGTGCTGAAATTGGCGAGCTAAGGGAAGAGCTTGTCGGGATTGCCAACATGCAAGTATCAGGTAAATATGTTTTTAACGGAGCGCAAACAACCACTCCTCCAATCAAAGTTGAGGGAGATGGTTCCTATACTTTTGATCAAAGTTCATCTAAATTCATGATAGAAGTATCAAAAGGGATTCAAATTAAAGTAAATTCAAATTCCCAAGATCTATTTGGTCCAGATTTATTTCAAACATTAGAATCAATCGAGAATTCTTTCAATAGCGGGAATGTAGAGAGTGCCGATGGCCATTTAGGAAAGCTAGATGATCACTTTAATCAATTATTGGCAGAGCGTTCTGACATAGGTGCACGTTATAATCGACTTGAGATGGTTGAATCTCGTATAAATGATACGGAAATGGCTTTAACTCGAATGCTTTCAGAAAATCACGATGTTGATATCGAGGAAGCCATAACGAATTTAACTATTCAAGAAAACATTCATCGTGCTTCATTAGCCGTAAGCTCAAAATTAATCCAACCAACCTTATTGGATTTTTTACGATAAGCATGAAGGGGTTGATTCTAAAAAGAGAATCAGCCTTTTTTCATATACGGTTTTAAGTGAGATACGTTTATGATTAAACTAGTAAGGCAAGATTTAAACATAGTAGGATGGTGAAAAATGGATATTCGTACAAAATATCATGGGGAAATCCATGTGAATAGTAAAGATGTCATCAAGATTGAACAGGGAATACCAGGCTTTCCTGAAGAAAAAAGCTTTACATTATTACAATTAGAACAAGACTCTCCTTTTTCTATACTACAATCAATGCAAACTCCTGATTTAGGCTTTGTTGTCGTTAATCCATTTCTATTCTTTAAGGAGTATGAATTTGATTTAGGAGAAGCTGATAAAGAGAAGCTATGTATTAGCAGTGAAGAGGATGTGCAAGTTTTATCAATCGTAACGCTTAAGGATCACTTTTCCCATTCAACTGCCAACCTGCAGGCACCCTTGGTTTTGAACACAACAAAAGGACTAGCCAAGCAGATTATCTTATCGGACCCTAGATATAAAACAAAACATCAACTTTTCGCAGCTTCAGCTAAATAAAAAGGAGGAGGATGTATGCTTGTCCTAACAAGAAAAACAAACGAAACCATTCAAATAGGTCATGATATCGAAATCACAGTCCTGTCTGTACAGGGCGATCAAATCAAACTAGGAATCAAAGCACCCAGAGAAGTTGAGGTACATAGAAAAGAGGTCTATCTTTCCATAAAAGAATCAAATGATGAAGCTGCATCTTTCCCTGCCTCCCTGCTAGAACAGCTAAAAAAACATACCCATAACCTTAAGTAAAATAACTTAAGGTTTTTTATTTGAATTTTTTAAATAAAACTATAAAACTATCTACCTTTATGCCGATAATACTAGTGTAAGGAAGAAACACTTACTGGCGGCCGACATAAAGTGCTTCTTCCAAAAAAACAAATGTTCATTCACAAGGATGTGAATGAGTTTATTCAGGGAGGAAAATAGAAATGAGAATTAATAATAATATTGCAGCTTTAAACACTTATCGTCAGTTGTCTGCTAACAGTGCAAATGCAGGGAAAAACATGGAGAGATTATCTTCAGGTCTTCGTATTAATCGTGCAGCAGATGATGCAGCTGGTCTTTCAATTTCCGAAAAAATGAGAGGTCAAATTCGTGGACTAGATCAAGCTTCCAGTAATTCACAAGATAGTATTTCTCTTCTTCAAACAGCAGATGCTGCTTTACAAGAGGCGCAAAATGTACTTCAACGTATGAGAGAATTAGGTGTTCAAGGGGCGAATGGGACAATTCAAGCTGATGAGAAGGAAGCAATTAATAAAGAGTTAGCCCAATTATCTGAAACGGTAAAAGGTATTGGGGAGAATACTAAGTTTAACGGTACTTCAGTCCTTACAGGGACAGATTTAACATTCCAAACTGGGGCAAATAGTACGGAAAAGATGACTACTACCATGGTGAATTTAAACGGTATTCTCGCTGCAGGTACAAATAATTTAACTGCAGGTGACACTACTTTTACTCCGACCTTTACTGATTATGGTAGCCTAATAACTGATGTCGATACCGCACTTAAAGATATTTCTTTAGGTCGTTCAGGTTTAGGGGCTGCTTCAAACCGTTTGGAATACAATATCAATATTAATAATGCCACTTCTGAGAACCTACAAGCTGCCGAATCTCGTATCCGTGATGTAGATATGGCGAAGGAAATGATGCAGTTTACAAAGAACAACATCCTTTCTCAAGCAGCTCAGTCAATGTTGGCTCAAGCTAATCAACAGCCTCAGGGCGTACTTCAATTATTACGTTAACAATTAGGAGAGATCATCGAGAAATGATCTCTCTTTTGGACTATTAAAATATGTTTATGAAAAAGGCAAATCACGGGAAACTGTGAGACGCAAAGCCAGGGGCCTGTACCGCCTAACAGGATGGATGGCAGCCCAGCCGCCATAGAGTTTTTTCTATGTCCTTTTTCATAAGGAAAAGGTGGAAAAAGGAAATGTTGTTTTTGGGGAAGAAAATTTCTATTTTAATGATTTTAACTTTAGCACTTCAATTGTTTGTGGCAAATGGGGCAATCTACGCTACCGAAAATATAGCTGCTCCTACAAATGTCATTGCTAAAAATTATAATCCAAGTGATGTGTACATAAAGTGGGATACAGTGTCTGGTGCGAATGGTTATCGCCTCTATAAAATTGTGGATGAGCAAAAGGAACTAATTAAGGAAACAACTGACTACAGTACAACCCTAACTAAATTAGCAGAGGGAACATATACATTAGCAGTGTCAGCACTAAAAGGATCTAGTGAGTCTGTATTGTCTAATCCTGTGACAATTGAAATTAATTATCCTGAGATGTATGCACCTGAATCTTTTAATTATAAAGTAATAAATGGAAATGATATTAAATTAACATGGGGTACAGCGGTTAATGCGCAATCTTATAACGTCTATCAAATCGTTAATGGAGACAAAAAGCTAATTAAATCAGCAACTGGTACATCTATCACTCTTAATAATGTAATAGAGGGAACATATAGTTATGCTATCTCATCAGTACATTCGTTTTATGGAGAATCTACTCTTTCTACATCTGTCAATATTGATTTAGTACATCCAAATATGCAAGCTCCAACATTGGTTACCTACACAATAAAAAACGGAAATGATATTGAACTAACATGGAATAAGTCTGATTATGCTATATCATACAATGTCTATCAAGTAACGAATAGTGAATCAAAATTAATAAAAACGACTAACTCCTTGTCAGAAACCATCAGGAATTTACCTGAGGGAAGTTATTCGTATGCTATTTCCGCTTATAGTGATCGTTTTGGTGAATCATCTCTTTCTCAACTAATAAACATAAACCTTATTCATCCAGATATGCAGGCCCCATTTGGTTTAAAATCAGTTCTCCTAAATGGTAATGATGTATTTCTTAAGTGGGATAACGTAATGTATGCTACATCTTATAAGGTTTATCAGATTATTAATGGTCAAAAGGAATTGTTAAACATCACCAATGGGAATTCTATTCAATTTTCAAGATTACCCGAGGGGGAATTTTGGTACGAAGTCAGTTCCTATAGCAATCGTTTTGGAGAGTCTGAAATTACAAACTCAATTAGCGTGGACATTGTTTATCCGATTATCCAAGCTCCTGTAGCAAGCGTAAAAATGATTGATGAAAACGTTGCAAAAATCACTTGGGAATCTGTACCGTACGCTACTAGTTATAATGTGTATGAAGTAGTTGATGGACAGGTTAAACTCTTAAGAACTAGATATAGCACTGACTTTACTCTTCCTGATTTACCAGAAGGAACGTATGAATACGTAGTGACTGCCAATAGCGACCGCTTTGGAGAATCTGTTTACTCAAATAAAGCAGTTGTAGATGCTGGACCTCCGCTTCAAGCACCAGCTGAAACAAACGCTTCTGTCGAAGGAAATACTGCAACGTTGACTTGGGATGAAGTCACTAGAGCAGCTTCCTATAATGTTTACGAAGTCATAAACGGCGAACTAAAGCTAGTCGAGAACACAACTGAGACTAGCCTAACAATTGAAGACCTTCCAGAAGGAAGCTCTGAATTCAGAATCGTGCCTGTGAACGCAGCAGGAGAAGAATCAGAAAACTACAGCACAATTACAGTCGAGACAGCACCGTCTGACGTTACTCCACCTGTAACGGTATCTGATTTAGTAGAAGCATGCACAAATCAAGATGTAGCGGTTCAATTAACAGCTACAGATGATGAGAGCGGAGTAGCGAAAACATTCTATTCTATTGATGGCGCTGAGTTTGTAGAAGGTACAACCTTCACAATTAGCGAAGAAGGGGAACATGAGGTTTCCTTCTATAGTGTAGACAATGCCGGAAACAAAGAGGATGCGACTACAGTAAAAGTACATGTAGACAAAACAGCACCTGTTACAACCTCTAATGCTGTTGAAGGCTGGTTAAATCAAGATACAGAAATTGGGTTGACAGTTACGGATAATGGGTGTGGAGTAGACAAGACTTTTTACTCTGTCGATGATTCCGAATTTGTAGAAGGCTCTACTGTTTTAGTAGATGAAGGTATTCACCAGGTATCTTTCTACAGCATAGATAAAGCTGGTAATAAAGAAGAAACAAAAACGATTGAGGTGAAGGTAGATAAAACACCTCCTGTTACAACATCTGATGCACCAGCAGACTGGTCTAAGGAAGATGTAACCGTTCAATTAACGGCAACAGACAATCTAATTGGAGTCGATAAAACCTACTATTCTATCAACGATTCCGAATTTTTAGAAGGTACTTCTTTTACAGTAAGTGAAGAGGGAGTAACAAATGTATCCTTCTACAGTGTAGATAAAGCTGGCAACATAGAAGAAGCTCAAACAATCGAAGTGAAAATCGATAAAACCGCACCTGAAACTAATTCGAACGTGATGGATAGCTGGTCTAAGGAAGACTTCACGGTAGAATTAACGGTAACTGATAATCTAAGCGGAGTTGACAAGACGTACTATTCTGTTAACGGTTCCGAATACGTTGAAGGAACAAGCTTCACGATTAGTGAAGATGGAATCCATGAAGTAAGCTTCTACAGTGTTGATAAAGCAGGAAATGTGGAAGAAGCAAAGACAGTTGAAGTGAAAGTGGACAAAACTGCTCCGGAAGTAAGTTGGGATCTTGCCGATGAGTACGCATTAGGTACTGATTTGCCTAGCTATACAGCAAATGACGCTGTTTCTGGTATTGCTTCTAAAGTATTAACTGTCAATGGTCAAGAAGTTTCTAATATTACCCTTGATCAACCAGGTAATTACAATGTAGTGTTAACGGTAACGGATCATGCAGGCTGGACAACGACAGTTGAAAAATCCTATGTGGTTTATATCCCTGCTACTGTAAAAATTAAACCAGGTGTGATCCAAGAAAATACAGGTAAGTTTACGGTTCGTGTAACATTACCTGCTGGTTTCGACTCTAATGGGTTTGACCTTGAGACAGCAAAACTAGATGGTGTTAAAGCGAATACGGGAACAAATGGATTAATTAATCAAAGCAAAGAAGGTCAATTTAAATTTGATCGTGAAGATTTTACTTGGACAAGTGGGAACAGAACCATGGAGTTTAGAGCTATGGTAAACGGCTATCTTGTTATCGGACATGATACCGTGCAAGTAAAAACGAAATAGAATAACTGAATGGGCCAAGCTGAAAAGCTTGGCTCCTTCACTATAAATTAGCTGAATTTTATATGAAAAGGGAGGCGGGTTATGGATATTTCGGCGTTATCCATAGTATTAAACCAAGCGAATGTTAAGCAGCAAGTTAATCTATCTTTAATGAAAACTGTGATGGATACAGCTCAGACTAACTCAGCCGATTTACTAAAGGCACTTGAACAGTCTGTTCAACCTCATTTAGGCAGTAGAATTGATATTAAAGGATAAAGCTAATTAAGGCACTAGTACATAAGATGTGTTGAATGAATAAATAAACCTATATTTTAGATATGAATGTACATTCTTTATTAAAGGCTTCTCTCGGAAGAGAGAAGCCTTTTTTCGTTTTAGGAGGGAAATAGAATGAAGAATTATGAGCAGTGGCAAAAAGGTATTTGAATTGTATGTTAGATCATTTAATGTTTGTTTTTGTTCTGACAATTACTTGTCACTAATAGAAAAAGGCTATATATGAAAGGTGATGTTTTGTACGTTTGGTAAGTAAAATAATATTGCAGTGTAAAACTGGGGTCTTTTTACTTAATGAAAGAGCAAGATTTGCTCAATTTTTAAATTTTATGAGAATAATCTTTATGAAAATAGTCTTTTAGATAGATTAATTAGAAGAAAATAGAAATTTTTTTTGTTGAAAATGTAAAAATATAGTACCTTTTGCCGATATATAGAATATTACTACATGTGCGGGGGCGTAACTTATGATCATTAGACATAATATAGCAGGGCTTAAAACATTAAATAGAGCAACTAGTAATCAAAGACTTGCTGATAAATCACTCGAAAAGATCTCATCAGGGCTACGAATAAATAAAGCAGCAGATGATTCAGCAGGTCTATCGATATCAGAAAAAATGAAGTCTCAGATTAGGGGATTGGAACAAGCACAACGGAATATCCAAGATGGAATTTCATTGATTCAAACAGCAGAGGGTGGATTAGGTGAAATTATCAACCCGAATTTACAGCGCTTAAGAGAATTGGCTGTACAGGCCGCAAATGACACACTTTCATCTACAGAAAGACAAATGATTCAAAAGGAAATAAACCAGGTAAAGCAATCAATTAATGAGATTGCATATAATACCCACCTTAATGATGTAAAGCCTTTAGTACCATTGGGGAATCAGAACTCAGCCCCGGTAAGCCCATCAAAACAAAAAGTAGATATTGTCTTTTTAGTTGATTATTCAAGTAGCATGGGATATACAGACTCACCTACTACCAGGCTGGGTGCAGTAATGGGGGGGATTGAAGGATTTGTATCTGAATTAAGCAATACAATGGATGCCAAAGTGGGGATTGTTAACATTACAAACAGTACCCCTTCTTATGCAGCATTGTCAGATTCTCCTGAGGTGATCAAACAAAATTTAAAAAATGTTAGTAATTGGGATAGCGGGACAAGACCCTACCAAAATATAGAACAGTCTATACCTACGGGGGAGATTGGTAGAAATTTAGAATACCGGGAAGATTCTAAGAAAATTTTTGTTTTGTTTACGGATGCAGAAGACGAGGTAGGTAGTTATACTTCGGATGATTATTACCCATACAATGAAAGCAGAGCAATGAATGCGGTTGAAGGCTCAACTCTTTCTTCCGGCTTTGACGAAGACGATATCCAAACATATGTATTTGCCTTTGGCCAAAATTATTATTCGGGTATTAGTGAGAGTGATGTTGATTCAATTGTCCAGACAACAGGGGGTAAATATTATTCAACAGGAATCTCAACTGCTGAAGAGATTGAAAATAAGTTAAAAAATGATTTAGTAACAGATATTAATACGACCATACAACAACCAAGTGAAGATGTGAATTTACCTCGTAAGGTCACGATACAAATAGGAGCTAATGAAGGTGAAACCTTTGAAATGGAACTAACCGATGCACGGACAACGGCACTTGGTATTGAAGACATTAAGGTTGATCCATGGGAGGAAGCATCAAAAGCGATTGAAAAACTAGACCAAGCGATCAAAAAGGCAACAACTGAACGTTCCAGGTTCGGTGCGTACGAAAGTGTGCTTGAAAGCATTAATAATAATGTATTACATTTTTCGGAAAACCTGATAGCAGCTGAATCTCGAATTCGTGATGTAGATATGGCTAAGGAGCTTATTCAATATACGAAACAATCGATTCTTACACAAACAACTGAGGCAATGTTTGCACAAGCAAATCAACAATCAAAAAGCATTTTGGAATTATTAAAATAATTTCTAATTTTGTAAGAGGGCTTCAGTATGTAGCCCTTTTTGTTTTTAAAACCTTTTTGAAATGAATTCCTTAAAATTCACCCTATGCTTGCCGATATAAAATATAAGAGAAAAAATAGGGTGGTGGCTTAGATGGCGATACGAATTGGCGGTTTAGCTAGTGGGATGGATATAGATACACTTGTAGGTGATTTAATGAAGGCTGAACGAATCCCGCTCAATAAACTAAATCAAAATAAACAAATTCTTGAATGGCAGCGTGATGACTATCGGAGCATGAATAAATTGCTGAGTGATTTTGATCAGTTTGTTTTTGATAACATTTCCCTAAAGAGCAAAATGATAACAAAGCAAGTAACGAGTACAAATTCAAGTGCTGTTACCGCTACTGCGAACTCTTCTGCTGCAAATATTAATACAACGGTCAATGTTACAAGCACAGCAAAATCTGCAACCTGGATTTCAAATAACTCTACCTATTCTCCAGTGGCATCTGATACAGAGATTGAATTAACTGTTACAAATGGAGATGGTACAGTTGCGAGTGTGACAAATCCTGACGGGACCACTTCAAATGTCATTAAGCTCACGATAAAGGCTGGCGCAACGCTTGATGATGTGTTAAAGGAGCTATCAAATAAAAAAGAATTAGGCATTTCCGCGTTTTCTGAATCTGGTAAAGTAGTAATCACAAAAAATGATACTGGGGCTAAAGCAGCTATTAAGCTAGTAGATGGTGATGCTCAATCTTTATTTCAATCGCTGGGCTTTACCTCTGATGCATCGAATAATGTAACGTTTAACACAAGCCTGGGGGCTAAAGCGGGGGAAAATGCCGACTATACAATAAACGGCTTAAGAGTAACAGATCGTGCAAGCAACACTTTTACAATTAATAATGTTAATTATACGTTGCATAGTCCAGGACAAGCTAGTCTTACTGTTTCCGGGAATACAGATCATACGGTTGATAAAATTGTTGAATTTGTTAGCAAGTACAATGAGATGATTGAAAAAATAAACAGCAAGCTATCAGAATCACATTATCGCGATTACAAGCCTTTGACAGCCGAGGAAAAAGGAGAAATGTCTGAAAAGCAGGTCGAGCTTTGGGAGGAGCGTGCGAAAAGTGGGCTTCTTCGTAATGATTCGATTCTCTCGGGCTCGCTGTCAAAGCTAAGAATGGATATCTATAACCCAGTAAACCAAACAGGTTCCACTCTTAACCAACTTACAGAAATTGGAATTACCACATCGACTAATTTTAGAGATAAAGGAAAGCTGGTAATTAATGAAGCAAAACTAAGGGAAGCTGTTGAAAAAGATCCTGATGCTGTGTTTACGCTTTTTAATGCAAGTGGGACGAATCAGGAAGACATGGGGTTAGCTGTACGAGTTCGCGAAACCATTAAAAACACAATTAGTAATATTGAACAGAAAGCAGGGAGGCCAGCTTGGACGAACCAGCAGTTTTCAATTGGGAGAACCCTTGGTCAAGTCGATTCCCAGATTAATCGGTTTGAGGATCGGTTAACAAGAGTTGAGCAGCGATATTGGCGGCAATTTACTGCTATGGAACAGGCCATCCAACGTGCAAATGAACAGTCAGCAAGTCTCATGCAGCAATTCTCAATGTAATAAGTAAAGGGGTGTAATGACTTTGGCAATAAATCCTTATACAGCTTATCAGCAAAACTCAGTTATGACGGCATCTCCAGGTGAGATTACGCTCATGCTTTATAATGGCTGTCTTAAATTTATTAAACAGGCGTCTTTGGCAATAAAGGAATCAAATATTGAGGAAAAAAATACGAATCTTAAAAAAGCGCAAAAGATTATTAGTGAACTACTAATTACGTTGAATATGGATCTTGAAGTCTCGAAGAACATGGCTATTATGTATGAATATATTCACCACCGATTAATAGAAGCTAATATAAAAAACGATCTTACCATATTAGAAGAAGTTGAGGGCCATGTCACTGAGTTCCGTGACACATGGAAGCAAGTCATACAGGTAACACGTCAGCAACAACACGGATCAGGCGGACACGCATAGTGGAGTCTCTACATAAGGCCTACCAAGAAACGGAAGAGCTTCTTAGTCTGGTTAGGGGTGAGTGTCAGATAGCTGACCGGGAAGAGCTTATTTTAGATATTCACTTGCGATTAGACCGACGGGATCGATTATTAAGTAGTATAAATCCTCCCTTTTCAGAAGAAGAAACATTATTAGGGAAGCAAATTATTCAATGGAATCAGGAGATTGTCATTAAATTTGAAGAAATAAAAAAGCAAATTCAATTTGACATTTCTAATCTGCAAAAAGCGAAGAGAACATCAGTTAATTACATGAATCAATTATCATATAGTAGCCCAGATGGAATGTATTACGATAAACGCAAATAGAAAAAACTCGTCTAAATTTTAGGCGAGTTTTCTCATTTATTTCTCCAAACCATCATACACTCTTTACATACCCTTCAATATCTCTTCACAAACTTTACCCTTTCAAACAAATTTCTACATAATCTATCAGTAAAATCCAATAAATTTAAAAGTTTATGCAGGAGACAAGCAGGGAAATATAGAACTATTACTACATAGCTTTATCATAAAGGAGGAGTTCAATCATGAGATATAACGTCAGAGGGGAAAACATTGAAATAACTCCAGCATTAAGAGAATATGCAGAAAAGAAAATTGGTAAGCTTGAGAGGTACTTTGAAGAGTCTGTTGACGCAAATGTTAATGTCAACTTAAAGTATTACAATGATCAAGAGTCTAAAATAGAGGTCACAATTCCAATGACAGATCTTGTGTTACGTGCCGAGGAAAATCACCAGGACATGTACGCAGCCATTGATCTTGTTGTGAATAAATTAGAGCGTCAAATTCGTAAGCATAAAACAAAAGTGAACCGCAAGCTTCGTGAGCAAGGGGCTCCAAAGTTTGTGTTTAGTAATTATCCAGATGATAATGTTCAAGAAGAAGTAGATGACGAGGAAGAAGTAGTACGTACGAAGCGGTTTAATTTAAAACCCATGGACAGTGAGGAAGCCATTCTTCAGATGGATATGCTTGGACATAGCTTCTTCGTTTATACGGATGCTAAAACAAACAAAACAAATGTTGTGTATAAGCGTAAAGATGGAAAATATGGCTTAATTGAGCCACATGTATAAACTAAAACAGCGCCTATGGGCGCTGTTTTATTTAAGAAAATAAAAAGATTTTATACTTAGTATTGGTGTCTAGCTCTAGCAGTCTTACTTTTTGCAAAAGAGTAAGATGCCTAGCCCCTCGAGGTCATAAGCCACAAATGAATTGAAGACAAAGAACGTCTTCTATTCAATTGCGTTTTATTTGCCCGAGGC
>JAPSLU010000335.1 GCA_031180405.1 Bacillus sp. (in: firmicutes)
AACATATTCCCATGTGAATTCATTAATTCTGTATGTGTGCATATAAAAAGGAGTATCACCAATATTATTACGTAGTCCAGAAACTACGATAAAAGGTACGATTGAAAATAGGGCTATCAACTTATTTGGTTGCATTTTACCCAATGTACCTGAACCAGATAATACGAGATTGGTTGATAAAAACCGAGAAAGAAATGCTAATGCAAACACAAGAACAAGATTGATCCAGAGGACAGTCATACTATAAGTCCTTTCAGCGTTTTAAAATTAGACTTGTTTATTTAATTAGTTCTTTATCCATCTTTGTGGATAGATACCGCAATAATGGTTCCCTTAAATCTTCCCTTTTTAAAGCAAACTCTAATGTCGTTTGAATAAAGCCCATTTTTTCTCCCACATCATATCGGATTCCTTCAAAATTATACGCATATACTGCTTCATACTGATTTAGTCTAGCAATTGCGTCTGTTAATTGAATTTCTCCACCAGCACCAGGCTGTTGTTTTTCTAAAATTTCAAAAATTCTTGGATTCAGAATATAACGTCCCATTATGGCTAGATTGGATGGCGCTTCCTCTTGTTTCGGCTTCTCAACTAGATTGTTTACATTGAAGAATCGTTCTCCAATTTTATTTCCATCAACAATTCCATAACGAGATACTTCACTCTCAGCTACCGTTTGAATACCCAAGATAGAAGCATTGTATCGTTCATACTGGTCAATCATTTGCTTTAAACATGGCTTCTCAGCTGAAACAATATCGTCGCCTAATAGAACGGCAAATGGCTCATTCCCAATAAATTTACGTGCACACCAAATGGCGTGGCCTAATCCTTTTGGTTCTTTTTGACGGATATAATGGATATCAACTAGCTTTGAGGCTTTTTGTACTTCATCTAACAAATCAAATTTCCCTTTATCGAGTAGGTTTTGTTCAAGTTCAAAGGAATGATCAAAGTGATCTTCTATTGCTCGTTTACCTTTCCCGGTCACTATAATAATATCCTCGATTCCTGATTCTACCGCTTCCTCAATAATGTATTGAATTGTAGGCTTATCTACAATTGGTAACATTTCCTTCGGCATAGCCTTTGTTGCTGGCAAAAATCGCGTTCCCAATCCTGCTGCTGGGATAATGGCTTTTCTTACTTTCACTCTCAAACACTCTCCTCTATTAAATTGAAACCAATTTCTTTTTATACATCACCCTAGCATTTGCTAAATCCAGTAATGATTTTCTCAAATGCTCACGGTCAAGTGACTTGAAGTTTTTAATAATGTAGTCAATTTCTTCTATATATAATTCTGACGTTTTCCCAATGTAAATTTTAGGGTAAATTTGTTCTTCGTGAACTTCTTCATTTTTAAGAAGCTCTTCAAAAAGCTTTTCACCAGGTCTCATTCCGGTGTATTCAATTCCTATTTCATCTAGAGTGTTCCCTGAAAGTTTAATCAGATTTTTGGCTAGGTCGACAATTTTAACTGGTTCTCCCATATCTAAAACAAAAATTTCTCCACCTTTAGCAAGTGCTCCAGCCTGGATGACTAATCTAGAAGCTTCTGGAATTGTCATAAAATAACGGACCATATCTGGATGTGTGACTGTTACAGGACCACCATTTTGTATTTGCTTTTTGAATAAAGGTATTACACTTCCTCTGCTACCTAACACGTTGCCAAAGCGAACAGCAACAAATCTAGTTGAACTGACCTGATCAAAGTGCTGGATGATCATTTCAGCTAACCTTTTTGTGGATCCCATTACACTTGTTGGGTTTACCGCTTTATCTGTTGAAATCATGACGAAGGTTTCAACACCATGAATACTTGAAGCCTGGGCAATATTCCTGGTCCCAATGATATTATTTTTAACTGCTTCTTCAGGGCTACGTTCCATTAAGGGTACATGCTTATGAGCAGCAGCATGGTAGACAACATTTGGTTGATACTCTTTCATCACACTTAGTAGCTTGTCATAATCTTGGAGATCTGCAATTTCAGTAATGAAATCGATCCCAGTATTTTTAAATACCTCTTTCAGTTCCATTTCAATAGAATAGATACTGTTCTCTCCATGACCTAATAGAACCAACGCTTTGGGTTTAAAGCCTGAAATTTGACGGCAAATTTCCGAACCGATTGATCCCCCTGCCCCTGTTACCAGAACTACTTTATCTGTTACATAATCACTTATGCTTGTCATATCCAATTCAATTGTTTCACGTCCAAGTAGGTCCTCTACCTGTACATCTCGAAATTGATTAACTGAAACTTTTCCTGTCATTAAATCTTCTAGCATGGGGATCATTTGTGTTTTTGCATTTGTTTTTGCACATTGATTAAAAATATGGTTCAATTGCTTTTTATTAAGAGATGGTATGGCAATTACAATGTTTTCTACATTAAGATGTTTAGTGAAATACTCAATCTGATCTACCCCACCTACTACAGGTATACCTAATATATCTAATTTTTGCTTCTTGACGTTGTCATCAATAAAAGCTATTGGCTGTAATTCAGCATCATGGTTTTGAAGTAGTTGCCTTGCAACCATCGTCCCAGCTGAACCTGCGCCAATAATAAGTGTTCGTTTTTGTTTGACTTCATGTTTTAAATATGTGTCACGGTAAACACGCCACACAAACCGTGAGCCGCCAATTAATAACAAATGAATCATCCAGGTAATAGTCAAAATCCGAAAATCTATTTGTTTCTGAGCTAACAGTTGAACAATTGCAGCTACTATAATTGTGTGGGTAATCACTTTAAAGATACTTACAAGTTCCCCTATGCTCGCGTATTCCCAAGCTTTTTTATAAAGTTTATAACAATAAGAAAAGTAATGATGACCAAGTAATAAAGTAATTGAGCTAATAAAAACTGGAATAGATAGTAATTGCAAACTTGGGTTAATTAATGCATTGCTAAAATAGATGGTCGAAAGCACTATTAATGAATCTAATGCAATTAACAACCATATTCGACTATGATAGGACAAATCTCTTCTCTCCCTTCTAGTTAATTTTCAGATGTTTTTTTTAGATTAAGCATCATTGTCCGTTTTTGAATCGCAGAGTCAAGTTCTTTTTTGAATTGCTCAAGCTGATCTAGTGATGCATCTTGTTTTATGTATCGCACGAGCTTTTTCATGACCTTTGGAAATTGATCAAACTCCTTCATGTCTTCAGCTCCTTTTTAAAATAATTACCTATACATCTCTTATATGAGATATATAAGTAATTATTTTAATAAAGATGGGCATTTAACCCGTCCTCACACCACACTTTTGACGACTTGCGTCTAAGGTTCTTTCAACCCACAGCATGATCGAGTGCCTCCTTTGATAAAGGCTAGGAGACATCGCCTAAATATATTACCTAAAACAATTCTTTATAACGAACAATAGGATAAAAACACTATTCTCTTTCATTTAAGATGACTCCTAAAACTTTTGCTCTAACTAAGCGTAATAATCGGTTTGCTTCAACAGCCTTTTCTCTGTCCGTTTTTCCGCTCTTTAATACCATAATTACTCCATCACATTGTCCAGCGAGAAGCTTTGTATCCGTTGTTTCTAATACTGGAGGACAATCGAAAATAACTGTATCATATTCTTCTTTTATATCATTTAGGAAGTATCTCATTGCATTTGAACCAATAATTTCTGTTGGGTCGGGCGGAATTATTCCACTTGGCAATAGGTCTAATCTTCCTATTTGGGTTTGAAAAATAGCCTCTTCTAATGGCTGCCTCCCCATTAATACATCTGTTAAACCATAGGAATCTTTTAGATTGAAAGATATATGTAATTTAGGCTTTCTAAGGTTTGCATCTATTAACAGCACTTTCTCCCCTTGTTGAGAAATGGAGATTGCCAAATTAATGGCAGATGTTGTTTTCCCTTCGCAGGACGAGGGTGAAGTTATGATTAATGTTTTATGTTTATGATCAATTGATGAGAATTGGATATTGGTTCTAATTGTTCTGAATTGCTCTGCAATTTCTGAATTCGGATTTGTATATGAAACAAAATGACGCTTAGTCATTTCCCTTAGTGCCTTTTTCTTACTCAGCTTAAGAACCAAGCGTCTCACTCCTCTGCTTAAAGCTAGTTAGCTTCCCTTTCTTCTTTTGCATATTTTTCTTTTTCATTTTATTAACGGTTCCTAGCACTGGGATGCCGAGTAGCTCTTCTACCTCATGCTCTTTCCTAATACAGTTGTTTAAAGAATCAAGTAAAAAAGCTACCCCTATTCCAATCACTAGTCCCCCAATAAATGAAATAATAATTGTTTTATTTTGATTTTCGTTTATTGGAATTGGTATTTCCTTTGCTTCGGATAATAACCGAACATCTTTGAAGTCCATAATTTTTGGTATCTCTTCTTTATAGGTTTCAGCAATAGTATTAGCTAGACGTGCAGCATGCTTTGGGTTTGAATCTATAACACTAATGGTGACAACCTGAGAATT
>JAPSLU010000336.1 GCA_031180405.1 Bacillus sp. (in: firmicutes)
AAGCACCAGATAGCTATAGATCTCCGTTATAAGAAATGGTCTACGAATCATTGACAAAGTTACAGATTTCATTTGAACAAGTGAATACAGATGAAGCAATTTCAATGGAGGACTGTACCTGGATCAATCAAAAATTGGATATGAAAATGGTAATAACGCTGTTCCTCTGCAATAGTAAAAAGACAAAGTTTTATTTACTTATAACTACTGCGGATAAGCCATTCAAATCAAAAGACTTCAGCAATGCACTCGACATTTCACGCGTATCCTTTGCTCCTGCGGAACTGATGGAAAGTATTCTGGGTGTAATAATCGGGCTGCTACTGTATTTGGCGTTTTAATGGACAAAGACAATCTTGTGCAAGTTGTCTTTGATAAGGACGTACTTTTGGAAGAATGGTATGGATGTAGCGATGGGACGACAACCGGATATATGAAGGTCAAAACAAAGGAGATCGTCAATAACTTACTAACCTATTCTAAGCACATTCCTACTGTGATTGAATTGTGAAATTCAGAAAAGGAATGGTGATAAAGTGAAAAGTGCATATAGCAAATATATAGCCGCATTGCTTCTGTTTGGCTCCAACGGAATTGTTGCAAGTTATATTTTATTGAACAGCTATGAAATCGTTTTTTTGCGGACTTTGATAGGTATCATTTTTCTAATTTTAGTATTTGCACTATCTAAACAAAAAGTACATATTTGGAAAAATAAATCACACTTTTTGTATTTAGTGATTTCTGGTATGGCGATGGGTACTAGTTGGATGTTTTTATATGAAGCTTACTCACAAATTGGTGTAAGCATTGCTAGCCTTGCATATTATTGCGGTCCTGTTATCGTCATGGTTCTTTCTCCTGTTTTATTTAAGGAAAAGATGACAAGTGCCAAACTACTTGGATTTCTTGCTGTTATAATCGGAATGCTTTGTGTAAACGGGCAAGCTTGGTCACAGGGTGGGAATTCCTGGGGAGTGATTTGTGGAGTGTTATCGGCAATCACATATGCCATAATGGTGATTTTCAATAAAAAGGCAAAAAGCATAACAGGACTTGAAAATGCCATGTGCCAGTTATTTACTAGCTTTTTAACGGTTTCAATTTTTATCGGTCTAAAGCAAGGATTTTCATTCAACGTTATGCAAGGAAATCTGATACCTATACTGCTATTAGGCGTAGTATGTACCGGAATCGGTTGCTATTTTTATTTTTCTTCCATTGGTGGTTTGTCCGTTCAGACAGTTTCAATTGTCGGATATTTGGAGCCGCTGTCGGCATTGATTTTTTCAGCTGCCATTTTAGGAGAAAAGTTAAGTCTAGTGCAAATAGCCGGGGCTATGTTGATTTTAGGAGGTGCAGCTTTTGGAGAGTTGGTTCGGTCGAAAAAAAACGGGTCAAGGGAAGAAAACGGTACTGCTACGCTATGAGTGAGACGACTTAAATTTTTTCGCTAAAGATTTCTTTCAGCTGCTATTTTATATTAATAAAACAAAGAAAATGTGGTATTATTTGTAAATGAGGAGGGATATAATTGAACACCAGTATTCGTTGGATTGTTTTCATTTTTCTTATAATCATTACTTTTTTAATGGGTAATAAAGGATTGGAATTATGGTCTCTTGGAACAAATATTGATGGTGAAGGTGTTGGAATATACTTTTTAGGATTAGAGATAAATGACAGTGCACCAGAGGAGAAAATACCTGCATATGCAGTCGGTTTCTTTGTTACTAGTTTCATTGCTTTGTTGATTGCTTTTGCCCTTGTAAGAAGAATTTTTTTATTTGGTCGTAATTTAGAGATAAAAGAGGAGAGAAAATAATTATTCGAAACTTGAAAAAGAATATATTCTTTTTTTCTTTGTTACTAGTTATATTAGGACTTTTTTTATATAAATACCCTTTTGGGAAAGAAGAGATTCAAAAGGAACTCGAAATAATCCCTATAGGTGAGGAAATTCAACTAACAGAATTTTTACAGGGTGAAAAAAATTATGAAATGCTTCATCCTCAAGGACGGTTATTACATAACAATGGAAAACCCATGAAAAATAATCTGATCTCTAAAGAGGGAGATCAAAAGTTATTTGCTGTTTTCCAAATTTATATTAATGAAGCTGATTATGAATCTTATATCTTTAGTTCTTTAGATAACATGAGTATGGATGAAATAAGAAGCAAGGCATTGGAAGATAAAGGAAAGGCGATAGAAATAACTGCAAACAATGAAAATACTATTAACCATAATTGAGAAACAACAATAAATGGCTTGAATTGAAGGGAAAGCCTTGTGCTTTTCAACCATGTTAATTGGTGGAGGAACCGATATTATTCGTGCTGTTAAAGAGTGAAGAATACTGAAGAAGGTAAAAATAAGGTTTTAAAAATTAACTTCGTGTATAAACTCTGTTACCCAAACTGAAAAGTCCCAAGCCCTATTTAAGGCTTTGGGTTTTTTTTTAGTCCTTGAACTTACGATAAGGTAGTATATCCGAACTATCTAGACTTGTCTTTACATTTAGCTATCTAGGTACACTGACTTTTTTCGGATAGTGGGTTACAACGTGGATATGTATATCTTGAAAGAAGTGTAGAGAAAAGTAAGATCAATGGTTTCTGGAATAAAAAAACCTAAGCTTGGTACTAAAAAACAATTGAAAAATCTAAGTCCTACTTACTAAATAGCGGTGGCTTTATTTTATTATTTGAGTAAATTTTTTTTAAAAGTTATTAAGTATAGGTTTGGTTTAATAACATTATAGATTTTTCGTTAGGTCAAAAGCATACCTGCTTACTTCCATTGACTATCAATGTAGTAAATGATTATTATTACTACAAGAGTTTAAGTTTATTATTTTTAAAGAGGGGTTGGCCTAATGAACTTGGTATTAAATGTTTCGAACCACTTAATTGCTAATTCAGAATCACTTGCAGAGGAAATCGTTAATGGTGTTTTGGTTAGTATGAAATTAGATATACCTCTGTGGGAGAAAGAACAAGCGATAGAAATGTATATTCATTTTATAAAATTTTTAGGTGAATCCCTTATTAATGAGGAAGAGGAAATACCTGAAACTCTCATTGAATGGAGTAAGAATAACGCAGCTAGACAAATATCTCCCAAAGGGAAAATTTCAGAAATAATGGTTCGTTACTCACCAACAAGGGGGGTTTTTACTGATATAATGACAAAAATCAGTATAGATTTTGGGCTTTCATTAGAAGATTTTTCTTTCATTATTAAAAGGATAAATAATATGTTGGACATAAGTCTCAATGAAACGGTTTTTGCCTTCGAACGCCTATCCGACGAATATAAGGAGGAGACGCAAAGAGAACTAGCTGAGCTTTCAGCACCGATTGTTTTGATTCAAAAAGGTGTTGCGGTTCTCCCTCTGATTGGTATTATCGATTCATATAGGGCAAATTATATTATGGAAAAAGTTGTACCAAAAATTGCTGAACTTCAGATTGACTATATTATTGCCGACTTCTCAGGTATGTTTACAATTGATACAGATATAGCGCGTCATTTATATGAAATAGGACAAATGCTTAATTTGTTAGGGATACAAACCTTGACAACAGGTCTGCGCCCTGAATTAGCAAAAACAGTTGTAAATAGTGGAATAAATCTATCCGATATTACTACTTTCGCAAACGTTAAGCAAGCATTAGAAAGTCTCAATTAAAACTAAGTAGTACATAGCTTTAGGTTAAAGATTGCCATTGTAATTTTTGAGAAGAATGGATATGCCATACATCCTGTTTCACTTGCAATCTGCAATATCCAGCTTTGCTCTGAACTTAAGTCTGATATTTGGTTAAATAAGCTCAATCATTTATAAAAATGTTTGATTAAGGTTCCTGTTTTGAAATGCAGGGATTTTTAACCAACTTGCAATAAATGGAACGCCCTAAACCTTTGTTAATGGTTTGGGGTAATTTTATTAGTAATTGTCCGAGCTACCAGCTTCATCGGTATAATTCACAATTTAGCCTCCAATTGGAGAAGATATATAAAATGGATATTGTAAAGTATTACGAATAAAGTCTGCGGTCTATTCAGCATTAAAAGCTCATCCTCTTTTATAAAAATAGAGGATGAGCTTCAAGCAAAATTTCCGATTATTATTCCAGGAATAACAAACAAGATCAGAGCGGCACAGGACCAAAAAATACTCCAAGTATCTTTAAACTTGATGAAAAATCACATCAAAATAGTTATGCTCAGCAACTACACTTTTTTTGCAATTTCTTTTCTATTAGGAGCAAGAGGCGGCTGTTCTAACCATTTATTTTGTACCATAATATTAAACCATTTCTTTGTTATCATTAGGTTTTTTAGAATCGTACCTTCATAAGCAGATACAAGATCTGTTCGCATGGCTGATGCTAAACCTGCCCCATGATAGTTTTGTGCAGCTTGAAACAAGAAGCCAATATGATACAAC
>JAPSLU010000029.1 GCA_031180405.1 Bacillus sp. (in: firmicutes)
AAATCATATAAAATAACGAGCCTATCTTCAAGCTCAGTTTTATCAATCGTTATAGATTTTGTATGTATCTCAAGCTGAAGCTTTCCAAATGGTGTGGCATAATCGGTTAAGGTTGTTGCGTCTTGGATAAAGCGTTGCTTCATCGTCACAGCTCCTGATCGCATCACCATCACTTCATTTGAAGAGATTTTTACTGTTGTTTTGACTGAGCCAAGCTCGTGCTCTTCATCATAACGCAGATAAACCGTTTCACCCTTTAGATATTGCTCACCAGTTGTGTGCAATTCAATTTTATCTTTGTCATCATCATCTTCCTTATGGATTTCTGATAACACATGGATTTGAATAGGCGTGCTTTCTGACATGTAGACACTCCCTTTCCATCATTCTCCTTTAACTTTAATAGTATAAAGAACCAATTGCAACTACGCAAGAGAGAACTTTTTAGAAGGTATCAGGTAACAGAGCACACTCTGTTCTTCTAATAAACTTTTTTCTAGACTTTTTAAGGGAATCTTCGATTTTGCTCATCGTATCTTCGATTAATGAGATTTATCTTCGATTCTAAGTATTTATCTTCGATTATGCCCAACTTATCTTCGATTCTTCATATAGCCGACAAAAAACGGCTAATCCTCTCCAAGGATTAGCCGTGTTCTCTTCGTTATGTTATCTTCCAATAAATTGTTGAGTCCAATAGTTACCTTCTGCCTCATGGCCTACCCCAATATGAGTGAAGTTCGAGCTTAGGATGTTCTTGCGATGTCCAGAGCTGTTCATCCAAGCGTTCACTACCTCTTGTGGGGTACGTTGACCTTTGGCGATGTTTTCACCTGCTGCTTTGTATGTGATCCCAAACTGCTTCATCATATCAAATGGTGAACCGTAAGTTGGGCTTGTATGTGAAAAATAATTGTTTTGTTGCATGTCTAGTGATTTTTCACGTGCAACTCTACTTAACTCTTTATCAACTTGTAAGGCAGGAAGTCCCTGCTTTGCACGCTCATGATTTGTTAGCTCAACAACTTGTTGCTCATACTCACTTAACTGATAACTTGCTTGCTCAGTTGTTTTCTCCGTTTGTGCTGGTTGCTGTTGAGCAGGCTGTTGAGTCGCTGGCTGCTCGATTTGAGTTTTTTCCTCTTTTGGTGTTTCTACTACTCTATGATTAGTAGATTGTTTAAGTTGAAAGTTGCTTAAAAATTTTTGGATCAACGCGTCTATCTGCTCGCTGTCGAGATTACCTGATTGATTATAATAGACCCTCGCTTGTGTTGTGTTTGACGCAGCATCTGCTTTTTGTGCAATTGGATTCGCCATTAAAAGGGCCGCACCTGCTACAACTGACAAAATCATTTTTTTCTTCATGTATGTCATCCTCCTTATCAACTCATTTGCTGACGTGGATATCGTATCATGTGGTTTTTTGTCATATTTAAGGAATATTTTAACAAGACTTACTCGTAATAGGTGGATTGTCTTATGAAGTTTGGCTTATTGCTTAGAATCTATCAATGTTCTGATAGATTTAATTGAAGGGGTAAAACTATTATATTTTTTCCAGATAGATGGTAACACAACCATTATTTTGGTTAAAAGATCATGTTGACAGGTTTTTAGAGGGACATGTTTTTTTACATATATAACTTAATTGTTACAAATTTTTCAAAAAAAATAAGCCTGATACCGAAAGTACCAGGCCATTGTTCTTTATCCTTTTTTCTGCACTAAACCTAAGATCATTTCTCTGATAATCTTGCTCGCTGTGTTAGCCGTTTGTTCAGAGTTGTCATAAACAGGTGCAACCTCTACTAAATCTGAACCAACAACACGGATATCTGATTTTGCGATTTCATGAATAGAAGCTAATAGCTCTTTTGATGTGATTCCACCTGCATCAACTGTACCTGTTCCTGGCGCGTGCGCTGGGTCAAGTACGTCAATGTCAATCGTTAGGTACACAGGACGTCCTGCAAGCTTTGGCAGAACTTCTTTCAATGGTTCAAGCACTTCAAATTTAGAGATGTGCATGCCCACTTCTTTTGCCCAACGGAATTCTTCCTTCATACCTGAACGGATACCAAAAGAATAAACGTTTGTTGGACCAATTAAGTTAGCAATTTTTTTAATTGGAGTTGAGTGAGATAGTGGCTCACCTTCGTAGTCATCACGTAAATCAGTGTGTGCATCGAAATGAATAATCGCAAGGTCAGGGTATTTTTTATACATTGCTTTCATAACAGGCCATGATACTAGATGCTCCCCACCCATTCCTAGCGGATATTTATCATCAGCTAGTAGTTGGTCAATGTACTCCTCGATCAGTTCGATACTTTTTTGTGGATTACCAAATGGTAAAGGGATATCTCCAGCGTCAAAGTATATTACTTCTTCTAATTCTCGATCTAAGTATGGGCTGTATTCTTCAAGACCGATTGATACTTCACGAATACGCGCAGGGCCGAAACGTGAGCCTGGACGATAGCTTACAGTCCAATCCATCGGCATGCCATAGATAACCGCTTCACTTTCTTCATAGTTTGGATGGCTTTTAATAAATACATTACCTGAATATGCTTCATCAAATTTCATCGATATTTCCTCCATTCAAAAAGTGAGAGATTTCATTTCTCTCACTTCTTTTTTTCTATTAACTTACTTCAGCTTAAACTTACAGCTGATTTCAACTCCAGGTATTCGCTTTCGCTTTCCGTCGGCGGGAGCCTCCTCGGGCGTACCGAGACTGTGAGGTTTCCCTTTGACTCGCTTCTCTCACAGGAGTCTCATACCTTCCGCTCTATTCAGCTTCGTCGGAGCATTGTCAAAAATGTCCTTATTTAATAAGGTCACTTACAAACTTAGGTAAAACAAAGCATGCTTTGTGTAATTCTTTTGTGTAGTATTTTGTTTCGATTTCATGGAAGCGATCTTCGCTTACTTCTAGTGGATCGTATTTTTTAGATCCGATTGTGAAAGTCCATAGACCACTTGGGTATGTTGGAATATTCGCTGTGTAAAGACGTGTGATTGGGAAAATTTCTTTTACGTCACGTTGAACATTTGTAATAAGTTCCGGTGTGAACCATGGGTTGTCCGTTTGCGCAACGAATACACCGTCTTCTTTAAGAGCTTTGGAAATACCAGCGTAGAAGCCTTTTGTAAATAGGTTTACAGCAGGTCCCATTGGCTCAGTTGAATCAACCATAATAACGTCGTATTCATTTTCGCTCTCAGCGATATGCATGAAGCCGTCGCCTACTTTTACTTCCACACGAGGATCATCAAGCTTACCAGCGATTTCTGGAAGAAATTTTTTCGAATATTCGATAACCTTACCATCAATGTCAACAAGTGTTGCTTTTTTCACTTGTGGATGCTTAAGTACTTCGCGAATAACTCCGCCATCACCGCCACCAACAACTAGAACATTCTCAGGGTTTGGATGTGTAAATAACGGAACATGTGCAACCATTTCATGATAAACAAATTCATCTTTTTGAGAAGTCATAACCATACCGTCTAAGAAAAGCATGTTACCGAATTCTTCTGTTTCAACCATTTCTAAGTATTGAAATTCAGTTTGCTCTGTATGTAACGTTTGTTTCACTTTTAATGTAATACCAAAATTCTTCGTCTGTTTCTCTGTGTACCATAATTCACTCATAGTTAACCATCCTTTCAACTTGGGACAGAGGGACAGGTTCCTTGTCCCATCTTAGTACGGGACACTGTACCTGTCCCCTTGTCCCTTGCCTCGTTTATTTTAACCGGTAGTTTGTTTGTCCAACCCGGAAAATTTTTCTTTTTAATTTCTTTTCAAACTATACATGAATCTAGCAGAAAATCAGGAAAAAATCTATGACTTTTTATGAAAATGTTTAAAATCAGTTAAAAAAACTCATAATGGCTAACAGTATGTTTGGACGGATAATCAAAATAGAAATGGAGGTGAGCTTTATGGATGTGATTACACCTAAACGATTAAGGATCACGTTAAAAACATTTCGTGCACTTGTGTTTATCAGTTTGTTATTATTAGTCTTTTTTTCAACGATCCTCTTAAGCATTGTGCTCTATGCAAAATGGCAAGGTCCTCCTTCATTATCAGTTCCACAATCAACCATTATTTATGCAAGTGATGGAACAAAAATTGGGGAATTACATAATGGTCAAAAGCGATATTGGGTCGATATTAGTCACATTTCAAAGCATGTTCTCCAAGCAACGATTGCCATTGAGGATAGAAGTTTTTATGAACATAATGGCTTTGATTATAAACGGATTGCTGGTGCAGCTTTAGCAGATTTAAAAGCAATGGCAAAAGTTCAGGGTGCTAGTACGATTACCCAGCAATACGCTAGAAATTTATTTTTAAAGCATGAGAAAACATGGCAACGAAAAGCAAGTGAGGCTCTTTACACAATACGTTTAGAACAAAACTACAGTAAAGACCGGATTTTAGAAGGTTATTTAAACACCATTTATTATGGTCATGGTGTCTATGGAATTGAAGCCGCGGCTAATTATTATTTTGGAAAAAGCTCAAGCGACTTAACCCTTGCAGAAGCGGCAATGCTTGCTGGAATTCCGAAAGGACCTAGTCTCTATTCTCCCTATTTAAACGAGGAAAAGGCAAAGCAAAGACAACAAATGATTTTAAAAACGATGCAAGAAGAAGGATATATCACCGAGAAGCAATTAGAAGCTGCCTTAGCATCCAGGCTTGTCTATAAAACAAAAACCGAAACAGCTCAAAAAGGAATTGCCCCTTACTTTCAAGATGCGATGATTAGTGAATTAGGCGATATATTAGGGCTAGATGCACAAGCGATTCAAACTCAGGGACTTAAAATTTACACAACTTTAGATGCTGATATGCAAAAGCTGGCTGAGGACATTGTTGGGGATTCGATTAGTGAGTCATCTGACATTCAAGCTAGCTTTGTCGCAATCGAGCCAAAAACCGGTTACGTAAAAGCCGTAATTGGAGGCCGTAATTACGATGAAAGTCCTTTTAACCGGGCAACCCAAGCAAAGAGACAGCCTGGCTCGACGATTAAGCCTTTACTTTATTATGCAGCAGTCATGAACGGATTTACCCCATCGACCGAAATGAAAAGTGAGCCAACTTCCTTCTCATATGATGATGGAAAAGCTAAGTATAAACCGAGTAACTATAACGATTATTATGCGAATGATTTTATCACCATGCTACAAGCAATTGCTTTATCTGATAACATTTATGCAGTGAAAACACATATGTTTATTGGGATGGAGGAGCTTGTTAAGACTGGAAAATTATTCGGACTTAGTACCGTGATTAAGGAAAATCCATCTGCTGCATTAGGTACGTCACCTGTTCGTCTTATTGAAATGGTCAATGCCTATGGAATGCTAGGCAATGGTGGCAAAAAAATTGAACCTACCTTTGTCACAAAAATTGAGGATACAGCGGGAAATGTCATCTATCAATCTGAACGTGCTAAAGAGCAGATTTTAGATGAAAAAGCGGCTTTTGTCACAACCCATATGATGAAGGGGATGTTTGACACATCTCTAAATGATTATACATCTGTCACAGGTCACAGTATTGCTGATTCTCTCACCCGAGATTATGCCGGCAAATCAGGGACTACCTCATCTGATAGCTGGATGATTGGGTTAGCACCACAAGTCGCCGTTGGAGTTTGGACAGGTTATGATAAGGGGAAAACAATTAATCTTGTTCAAGAACGTGGTTATGCAAAGGAAATTTGGTCAACATTTATGGAGGAAGCCCTAGATGATCAATCTGTCAAAGCCTTCAGCCCGCCGGACGGAGTTGTTGGGGTTTATATTAACCCTGCTAGTGGAAAGCTTGCGACAAAGGGTTGTCCTGAAAAACGGCTCACTTATTTTATTGAAGGTACTGAGCCGACGGAATATTGTAAGGAACATATGAATGAAGGTAATTCTTCTGAAGAAAAGCAACTAGATCAGCAGGAAAAAGAGAGCTGGTTTGATAAATTTAAGTGGTGGGATTAATTTTCCATTAAAAATACAGTAGCGCGAAAAAACTTGAAGGTTTATGTCGAAAATTGACAAATAGAAAATAAATACCGGGAAAACGTAAATATAATGCCAGAAGCGGAAATAAAATGGCACAATCGAAAAATAAAATCTCTAAATCGTAAATAATATCCTGATCCAAAAACAAAAAGCCCCGAGCATCAACTTTGCTCAGGGTTTTTTGTGTCCTAGTTTTATAAACTGTATATTCAGTCTACTAATTTTCATGAAGAACCACAAGAATTTACTAATTTATTCACGAAAATGTCACACTTTCGACAAATTTACACGCTACACCTGCAAATCGTCTTTCAATTTTTGCTCAGAAAGCTCCCACATTGTTTTATCATGATTTTTCAGGAAATTGATCAGAATTTCTTTTGAGCGATCATCCATGTGGTCTACTATAATATGGCGCTTCATCGATTTATCCATGCGATTCACATGTTCAGGCAGTGATTTGTATCCTCTTCTAATGGATCGGTCTACCGTTAGTTCACAAGCCGTCACACCCGCATAGTAAGGTCCTTCTGATTTACGGTCAATCGTAACCCATACTAACCAATATGGCTTTCCGTTCGGAACCTCCTCTTTACTTTTCAAGAACTTGATTCCTTTTTCTACAACACTTCTCGCATGCATAGCACCGATATCAACGAAAGCTTCACCTTCTTCAATATCAATAAAAACAGGTGATACATTATCAAGACTAAGTGCACCAACACCAAAACCGCCGTGGCCATCTGTTGGATCACTTTTTATAATATTAAAACCAATACTTTTTTTCTTTTTATCTTGTTCCATTTAGTGGACCTCCTCTTTAATAAGGCATCATAATAATGGGCTCAGCAATAAATGGAAGACCTCCATGACAATTGCCCGGCCAATTTCAAAAATAGGTTGGATCGTGTAGGCATCTAATGGTGTGATAACCAAAATTAAGAAAATAATAATCCCATAGCTTTCATATTGAACTAACTTAGGTCTGATATAAGCTGGTGCCAGATCTTCAATGATCCGGTATCCATCTAATGGTGGAAATGGCAACAAATTAAAAATAAATAAGATTACATTAAGAGAGACAAAGATGTTAAAAAACTGTTCAAGTCCTGTTACATAATTTGAAGGAAGCAAGGTGACAGTGTTTGTTGCTAATAGTATATACCAAACTGCAGTTCCTAAGAAAGCAAGGACTAAATTACTTAATGGTCCAGCCACAGAAACTAATATGCCCGCTAGACGTGGTCGTTTAAAAAAGAAACGATTAACTGGTACTGGCTTTGCCCAACCAAATCCTGCAATAAAAATTAAGATCGTACCAAACGGATCCAAATGTGCCAGTGGTGAGAGCGTTAATCTTCCCTGTCTTTTGGCCGTTGGATCACCGAACTTATAAGCCACATAGGCATGTGCAAACTCATGTAAAGTGAAAGCAACCATAAGCGTGATGACAACATACGGAATCATCTCTAATGGAAAAGCTAAAAAACTGCTAAATTCATTCATCGTGAGCTCCTCTATGATAACGACTTTTTACTATATGTATGTACCTTTGCTTAAAGTCTACCATGAATATGGGGTACATTTCGACTTTTGGATACTTACTTTTACGTTAAAACCGCCAAACTAATGCTTGGCGGTTTCGTTTTTGGCAACTTCTTTAATTTTTTCGATATAGCTGTATGCTTCAACAATTTCTTCTTCTGTATAGCGCTGCTTGCTTTTTAATGTAAAGACCTTTTCTTTTACTTCTTCTTTTTCTAAACCGTCAAAATATAAGACCGTTGAGACTAATTCTAAAAACCTTGAGCTTTGTTCATTTAAATCAACCATACAGTTCTTAAGCGGCGGCATTTCCATGTCGTAATGTCCAAGAAACTCATTACCCGTTTCGGTTAAGGAATAACGATATTGAAAGTATCCACCTTTCTTTTCATGTACTTCGTTTAAGAACCCTAAATTGCATAGCTCTTCAATACGCAATGTTAATTCTTCAGAGTATGGACCAAAAAAATGAAAATTATATTTTTCGTAAAAAGGAAGATCAATTTTCTTTGCAATATAAATCATTTTTTGCAATTTTTTCCGACCAATGATTTCCCCAGCTGATGAGATAACCTTCATCAGCTTTGCATGTTCTTTCATCAATGCCCCGTCATCTCCTAACTCTTTCTTTGTTATCTATTAAGACAATGTTTACTTCGTTATGTTCAATAATTCTAGTATTTTCTTTTTAGCCGAACGTTTTGTTGAGAGATCTTCAATTAAATCCAATGGAAAATACAGCTTATGATCCGTTCTTCTTTTTCCCGAAATAGCATCAACAATCTCAGATTCTCTTGATAACTCGCGTAAATCCCCATTTGACATTAATAGATGAATGGGTAGTCGCTCTTCTTCCTCACCAGGACGATAAAAATCGTATGGAAGATCTGAAGAAGAGTCTACAACTAGATAGTAATCAGGATCAATTCCTGCCTTTTTAAATAAAGTTGTCAATTCCATCAATGTCATCATTTGCACATTTGGGTTAAATTCTACGTATTTAAATAGTTGCCGGTTCATGAAGCGGCAGCATAAGTCACGTAGGATCGAATCTTCTTCCTCTTGCCAAGCCTGAAAATAAAACATAATGACCGATTCATCTAATTTTACATAGTCTTGAAGAGTTATCTCGTCTTCAAATAAGGAATAAAAATGAATGGGATTATGTTTGAAGGTATAGAAATCTTGATGCAATTTTTTTGCACGATGGAGAATTTTGGTTAAAATTACTTCTGCACTGCGGGTGACTGGGTGAAAATATACCTGCCAGTACATTTGGTATCGGCTCATAATATAATCTTCAACAGCATGCATTCCACTGCTTTTAATCACGACCTGATCTTCACGCGGCCGCATCACTCTTAATATTCGTTCCATATCAAAATGACCATAGCTAACGCCTGTATAGTAAGCATCACGCTGTAAATAATCCATTCGATCGGCATCAATCTGGCTAGATATTAAACTCACAACCTGTTTATTCTGATAGGTTTTTGCAATAACCTCTGCTACTTTCTTTGGAAAATCTGCTTCAACTAGTTTTAATACCTTGTTAACCTCTGTATCTCCCAGAATGATGGCTTGTGTGAAATCCTCATGATCCAGGTGAAATACTTTCTCAAATGAATGTGAGAACGGCCCATGACCTAAATCATGCAATAGTGCGGCACACAGACATAAAAGTCTCTCCTCATCATCCCATTCAGGACGGCCATTGAACACATCGTCAACAATCCGGCGGACAATTTCATATACACCTAAGGAATGGTTAAACCGGCTGTGCTCGGCACCATGAAAGGTTAAATAGGTCGTTCCTAGCTGGCGAATTCGTCTTAATCGCTGGAATTCTTTCGTACCAATGAGATCCCAAATGAGTTTATCTCGTACATGTATATAGCGGTGAACGGGATCTTTAAACACCTTTTCTTCAGACAACTTGCCGTTTTTCATTGTCTTCCACTTCCGTTCTACTTAATCACTTTACTTTCTACTACTCTCTATTATATCGGCTTCTAATCGACATTAATACCCAAATTCTGCAAAATCATTCGACATAATGAAAAGCGGAAGCGCCTTGGTTAGCCCTGACAAGCCTCGGGGGGCTGGGTATCTTACTTTTATTATAAAAGTAAGACCGCTGCAGCTAGACACCAAAACAACGTACTATCAGCCTTTATACCCCTAGAAATAAAAAATCACCAATGCTTTCAAACAAAGGTGATGTTATTTTGATAATTTTTGTTCGATCTTTACAATTAATTCGTCTTCTGTCATTGCAGATAGCGGGCGATTGTTAACAAAGGCGAATGATTTTTTTCTCCCTGGGCCACAATAAGATTGACAGGCGATATCTATCTTAGCTTCTGAATCTATCTTTTTTAACTTTGGTACAAGTGTTTTGATGTTTGTTGCTTGGCAATCATCACAAATTCGAAACTCATTTGCCATCGATTTCCCAATCCTTTCTTAGAACAAAAGCTTAAAGCGCCTTGATCATCCTCGGGCAATAAGTTCTTTGCCTTCAATCCTAAATTGGCTAGGCATCATACTTTTTTTGCAAAAAGTAAGACTGCTGAAGCTGGATGTCGTGCGCTTAATTACTGTTCAAGCATTCTGCCTTACAAAGTTCTACCGTTTTTTCACTAAGTGGTATTTTACCTTTATTTTTCCCTCTATGCAAGTAAGGTTATGTGACCGTCAAAAATATTTCACTTCCTCCAGAGGGTTGATTTACCATTCGTCACAGTTCGGTAGATTTCAAAAAAGATATAAAACACTTTTCACATACTTCCAGAAAAAATCTACTATCCTCTTAACAAATTTTGTATAAAACAAATGCATATTGTCCATGCTTATTAACAGTTACTTGTAAATAATCTATTTATATAGGGAGTTGGAAAAAAATGAAACAAAGGCAAGATGCATGGTCTGAAGAGAATGATTTATTGCTAGCTGAAACCGTTTTACGACATGTAAGAGAAGGTAGTACACAATTGAATGCTTTTGAAGAAGTAGGAGATAAGTTGAATCGCACGTCTGCTGCATGTGGGTTCCGTTGGAATGCCGTTGTACGTCACGACTATGAAAAGGCGCTACAGCTTGCTAAAAAACAGCGTAAACAACGAATGAGAGCATTAGGAAAAGGACAACCTGTTAAGAAACAGCTTTTATATACACCAGATGAGCCTACTATCGGTAGCGATGATTTTGATCATCAAGAAGAACAAACAATGTTAGCAAGCTTAGAGAGTCATATGGCTGAGGTAATGCCAGCAGATGAAGATGTATCAACATCATTCAGCAAGGCACCAGCAATCACATCCTCTCAACCTAAAGAAATACAACAAACGCAACAAGCTCCAACCATATTTAACAGAATAACCATGGATCAAGTAATTGGATTCTTGCAGTCTTATAAAACAAATAATCTTCAAACAGAAGCTTTATTAAGTGAAAATAAACGATTAAAACGAGAAAACCAAGAACTAGAATCACAAAATGCTGAGTTAATGAAAAAAGTAGAAAAACTAGAACAAGATACTGTAACCGTTCAAGAAGACTATGAAACACTAATGAAAATCATGAACCGCGCACGTAAACTAGTGTTATTCGATGAAGAAGATCGCACAGTACCAACAACGTTTAAAATGGATCGTAACGGAAACTTGGAGAAGATGGCTGAATAAAAATTTATATAGACGTGCCCGGGGTACGTCTTTTTAGTTTAGTAAATTAAAATTCTTGAAATGTGGATAAGCGCTTCGGCATCTAGACAGCCCCTTCAATCTTACTTTTTGCAAAATTGTAAGATACCTAGCTCCTATGGAAGATAAAGAACGTCTTCTATCAATTGCGTCTTATTGCCTGCAGATCAAGGCGTTAGCGCTTTTGTTCTTTTTGAAACTCTTTTAGGACTTCCAACGTATTACTCTTATGGTAAAATCTCATACAAAAAGGTTGATACAAACATGGAAAACAAAGAATGGCTACAAACTGAATTAAAGGAAATTGAAAAGTGGGAGCAGGATCAGAAGGGTCTATGGTTTTGGGAGCGAATTGGCCGCCTTCCGTTTAAGCTATTAGATAAGATTACACCTGCTTTTATTCAAAAGAAAATCGGCGTTCTATTAGATGAACTTGGGCAATTCGTTCAAACCGGTGGAAACTATTTAACACAGGAAAAACTGATTTTAACAAAGCTTCGTAAGAAATCGAATCATGATGATTTAACACTAGAGAATATTTCATCTCTTCCTCTATCCACTATGGATGAAGTTAGTAAGGATTTAAAAACAAATCGCGGGAAACTTGCAACAATTCAAGGTGCTACAACTGGCGTTGGCGGAATATTTACCCTTGCAATTGATATACCAATTTTATTAGGTCTTTCATTAAAAACGCTTCAAGAGATTGCGATTACTTACGGGTACGATCCAAAAGATCGAGAGGAACGTATCTTCATTGTGAAGTGTCTACAATTCTCTTCTGCTGATATTGTTGGAAAACAGGCAATTTTAAATGAATTATCCTCCTATTATAAGCGAAACGGAGCACCGAATTCGGAAATGATTTCACAGCTGCAAGGATGGCGCGAGGTTGTCTACACATACCGCGACCAATTCGGATGGAAAAAGCTTCTTCAGATGGTTCCTATTGCAGGAATTGTTTTTGGAGCATTGACAAACCGTTCTATGATCAACGATTTATCAGAAGTGGGTATTATGTTGTATCGAAAAAGAAGAATTGTAGAAAAACTTAACCAGACAAAAAATGAGCTAGCTGAGTAATCAATCAGCTAGCTCATTTTGGCAAACACCTTATCATTCCGATCATTCATTCTTACAATATTCTGCTGAAATATCTGTTGTTCCACAACGGTTAATGCTGATGGAATCAGCTCTTTACTATGATCTTTTAATGTTAAGAGCAGGTTATATAAAAGCTTTTCAACTGTAAGGTTAACATCCAGCAAATCACTCAATGAAGACATGGTTTCTGGTTTAATCGCAGGAAATGTGAATTTGGTTTGCTCATTTTTAAGAGATACCTCGTAAAATTGGCGAATTAAATCAGCCCGCTCCTCTCCGCTTCCTGTTACACAGAGATAGATTTGAACTGCCACACCATTACGAAGTCTTCTTTGAGATATACCTGCAAACTTCTTCCCATTTATACTTAAATCATAGCTACCCGGACAGTAGGAACCGACAATTTCTCTTGCTTCAATGATTGCTCCATAGTCTTTTAGCATGTCTTTGATTAAATCTAGCATCGCGTCATAACCACGGTCTATATCAATTCCCTTTTTTGAGTCAGGAAATATAAGTGATATATTTAATACACCTTGATCCAACACAACCGCTAGCCCACCAGAATTCCGAACGATAACATGGTATCCTTGATCTTTAAGAAATTGTACGCCATCCTCTAAGAATGGTAGTTTTGTATCTTGTATGCCTAAAACAATCGTTTGATGGTGTACCCATGTTCTAACCGTTGCCGGCGATTCATTTTTTCCTACACTTGCACAGAGAGTATCATCAATTGCAAAAGAATGCTTTGCATCAAACTGTGGTCCTAAGCTTGATTGATCGATGATTCTCCATTGTGGTTGGTTAATTAATGAGGAAGGCTGTAATAGGTCCATGCTGTTTACTCCCTTACACTTTTTCTGTCCTATATTATACCACTGCTGGACCTATTTTAAAGTGATCTTCATTAAATGCCTAAAGACACATATTTGACTTCCAAGTATTCTTCAATTCCGTAATGCCCGCCTTCACGACCAAGGCCACTTGCTTTAAAACCGCCAAAAGGAGCTTGAGCCACAGAGGGTAACCCATCATTTAACCCGACTATTCCGTATTCAAGGTCTTCTACGACGCGGATTCCCTTTGAAATATTTTCAGTAAATACATATGCCGCTAACCCATATGGAGATTGATTTGCTCGGGTTATTACTTCGTCAATTGTTTCAAAAGTAGTGACAGGAGCAACAGGGCCAAAGGTTTCTTCCCTCATACAAAGCATGTCATCATTTGCTTGGCCAACAATGACTGGTTCCATGAAATAGCCGCCTTCCTGTTCAGGAGACTGTCCGAGATAGGTAACCTCTCCACCTTTTTCAACCGCGTCTTCTAAATGCCTTTTCACCTTTGATAGGGCAGCTCCATCAATCAGTGGACCAATCGTTGTTTGCTCATGTAAACCGTCACCAACATACAGCTTTTGAAAGGCAGTTTTTAATTTTTCCATAAAAGGCTCATAGATTGATTGTTGAACATACACTCTGTTCGTACAAACACAGGTTTGACCCGCATTTCGAAATTTAGAGCTAACAAGCCCTTCAACAGCTCGGTCAAGATCAGCATCTTGTAGCACAATAAATGGTGCATGTCCACCTAGTTCCAGCGAGATTTTTTTTACTGTATCTGCTGCACCTCTCATGAGTAGTTTTCCTACTTCAGTTGAGCCTGTAAAGGAAATTTTACGAACACGCTCATCCTTTAACCATACCTCACCAATTTCCTTCGCGTCTCCAATGACCAGATTAAGCACTCCCTTTGGGATGCCTGCTTCATGTGCAAGTTCAACGAGTCGTATAGCTGTAAGAGGTGTTTGTTCTGCAGGCTTGACGACGGCTGTACAGCCGGCAGCTAGAGCCGGTGCTACTTTTCTTGTAATCATCGCAGCAGGGAAGTTCCATGGAGTTATTGCCGCCATTACGCCTACCGGCTGCTTTCTTACAAATAATCTTTTGTTCGGATGAGAGCTCGGGATGCTTTCGCCATATACTCGTTTTCCTTCCTCTGCATACCATTCAATGAAGCTGTTTGCATATTGAACTTCGCCAAGTGCTTCCTTCAAAGGTTTTCCTTGTTCCTTTGTCATAATCTCTGCGATTTCTTCTTTATGTTCATCGATTAATTGATACCATTTTTTTAAATAACCTGCTCGTTCTCCTGCAACTAGCTTTGACCAGCTTGAAAAAGCTCCATATGCTGCTTCGACAGCCATTTGCGCTTCCTTTTTTCCTCCAAAGGCACTCTTTGCAATTACCTTATTTGTTGCAGGGTTCTCCACATCGATTGTCGTCTCTACATGATGCCACTCACCATTAATGTACATTGGTTTTGTTTCCATTTCATCACCTCAGGACTTGTTTAGTTTAAATTTTTTTCCTGTCTCTCTCATATACTATTCTCTATTATATATACGCCTTCCTCTAACTGACTTCTTTTCCCTTATACAATTTAATGAAAATAGATCAAATCTATTAGGTAACGGGTTCAGTTTTTAGAAGGAAAATTACAAAAATACGCAAAATCTAGCAGAGATTATAGCCTACCTTTTAACGAGAGTATATAAGTTTTTGCCCCCTTCTCTTTCATATGCTAAAAGTGGTATTCATTACTGTGTTAGTTTAAGAGCAAAATATTTTTAGAGGTTTAATGTTAAAACGAGCGTCGTGAAATCGTTAGCAGCATAGTTCAAAAAATTTTTTTGAGGAAATGAGCGATACATAATTATTCTTGTACGAACGGAGAAAATATGAGTAAAAACGCACAGATTTTTAATACTGTGCGTCAGTGTGTAGACAAAGTGAAATTGCTAACCCTTCAGACTGATTGCTAACGCTTGCCTTTCGAGGCACGAAGCCTTGAGAGGAGCGGAGTTACCGGGGTTGGTAATGAGCACCGCAGCAAGGTGAGTAACGAAGAAAGCGAGCGTTTGTCAACAGTCTGACGCACAGATTTTTAATACTGTGCGTTTTTGTATGCTAACTTTTGTGTTAATAATACATGTTTACAGTTTACGCCTGCGCTGCTGTAATTAAAGCAAGCTTATAAACATCTTCTGCATTACATCCACGAGATAAATCATTAACAGGCTTGTTAAGACCTTGTAAAATCGGTCCTACTGCTTCAAAATTACCTAAGCGCTGGGCAATTTTGTATCCAATGTTTCCAGCTTCAAGGCTTGGGAAAACAAATACATTTGCATCACCTTTAATTACTGAACCTGGTGCTTTCTTTTCTGCTACTGATGGTACAAAAGCTGCGTCGAATTGGAACTCACCATCTAGCACTACACTTGAATCAAGTTCCTTTGCGATTTCTACTGCGTTTGCTACTTTTTCTGTTTCAGGAGATTTTGCAGAACCTTTTGTTGAGAAGCTTAACATCGCAACACGTGGGTCAATGCCAAACATGCGAGCTGTTTGCGCACTTGCAATCGCGATCTCTGCAAGGTCTTGGCTATCAGGTGCAATATTAATCGCACAATCAGCGAATACATACTTCTCATCACCACGAACCATGATAAACACGCCTGAAGTCTTTTTAATGCCTGCTTTTGTTTTAATAATTTGAAGAGCTGGACGTACAGTATCAGCTGTTGAATGCGCTGCACCACTGACAAGTCCTTGAGCTTTTCCAAGATGAACTAGCATTGTTCCGAAGTAGTTTTCATCTAAAAGAATTTTGCGTGCATCTTCTTCTGTTGCTTTCCCTTTTCTTCTTTCAACAAAAGCAGCTACTAACTCGTCCATTTCCGCGTAGCTTTGTGGGTCATAAATTTCTACACCTTCTAAGGTTACGTTTAATTCATTTGCCTTGCTCTTAATTTCTTGTTGATTACCGATTAGGATTGGTTGAAGGATTCCTTCACTTGATAAACGACTCACAGCTGTAAGAATACGTTCATCTAACCCCTCAGGAAATACGATTTTGATTTGTTGCCCGCTCACTTTTTCCTTTAATGTTGCAAATAAGTCTGACACAAAATAACCTCCTTGATTATGTAAAAAATTGCTTCCTTATCTAGCATACTCCACTTATTTCTGTTTTCAAACCTTTGTGTGATGCTATAACGCTTACATGTCATTTTCTTTTTTTTCAAAAAACTCAAACATCAAAAGGATACTTTTCTCATACTTCTTTTGAAGTTTTTCACTAATTGATCATTTTTACTCTTAATCGTCTCAATGGTGTTCAAGTTTTATTCACATGGTAAATGGACAAACTATGATATAGTAAAAATGTACATATAAATTAAATAATTAGGAGTGAATATATATGAGTGAAGCAGCACAAACACTAGATGGTTGGTATTGTCTGCATGATTTCCGTTCAGTTGATTGGTCTGCATGGAAGCTATTATCAAGTGATGAAAGACAAGCAGCTATTCATGAGTTTTTAGGCTTACTTGAGAAATGGAATGTAGCAGAGGATGCTGAACAAGGTAGTCATACGCTCTATTCAGTTGTAGGTCAAAAAGCAGATTTTATGATGATGATTCTACGCCCAACAATGGAAGAGCTTAATGAAATTGAGCTGGAATTTAACAAAACTAAACTAGCAGAATATACAATTCCTACATATTCCTATGTTTCTGTTGTTGAACTTAGCAATTACTTAGCTGGAGAAAGCAATGAAGATCCATATCAAAATCCGCATGTTCGCGCACGTTTATATCCAAAGCTTCCGCAATCTAAATACTCTTGCTTCTATCCTATGGATAAACGTCGCCAAGGAAATGATAACTGGTATATGCTATCAATGGATGAGCGTCGCGAAATGATGAAGAGTCATGGCTTAATTGGCCGTTCTTACGCTGGTAAAGTAAAACAAATCATTACAGGTTCTGTAGGATTTGATGATTACGAATGGGGAGTAACTCTATTCTCAGATGATGTTCTTCATTTTAAAAAGCTTGTTTATGAAATGAGATTTGATGAAGTAAGCGCACGATATGGAGAATTCGGCTCCTTCTTTGTTGGAAATCTTTTGAGTTCATCAAAATTACCCAACTTTTTTCACGTTAACTAATCGATAAAAGCAGCTTCCAATGAAAATAGCGCAAGGCGCTAAGCATTCGGAGACAGTATAGGCGAATAGGAATAGAAGATGTTCTTTACCTTCTATTCCTATTTGATTAGAACTTAGAGTCGATGGCGCTCGGAGTTGGACACCAAATCTAAGTCTGCTTTTCATATTATTACTTTTTCATAACAGTCGACTTCTTTTCCTTCTTTATAAGGCTTTGTTTCATACCATACAAACCCTAACGATTCCCAGAAGCCTCTAGCAGCTCTATTCTCTGTTAAGACGCCTAGACGTACTGCGTGTATTCCTGCTTTTCTTACTTCTTCTTCATATAGAAAATAGGCCGCTTTACCAAAGCCTTTCCCATGATATCCTTGGTGAATCATAAGCAATCCTAGCCATGGATAATGATCTTTTGGATTCTCATCTATATAATCTAAAATTCCAATATAATGATTATCAGCCTTTACAAGGAAGCTTTTTGTCATCGGATTTAGAAACTCTTCTTTCATTTCCTCTAATGTACGATCCTCCCGTCCGTTTTCGATTACATTATAGTGTTTATTTGAGTTGACGATAGCTCTTGCTTCGTTTAACGTATCTATCTCGATTTTTTCTAGGTAAAAGTGTGGCACGTGTATTACTTCCTCTCCGTTTATTTTTCAGGAAAAGTCATAAGTTGTTTCTCTTTTACATACGTATGAATGAGCAAAGATTGATGTACGAATCCCTTTTCATGTTACTACCAAACACAGAATGAAGAAATTTAAGGGTAGGTGAGTTAATGGGGATTATTCCTTATTCGGAAGAAAATGTAAATCTACTTGAGCTCAATGGAAACCAACGGATTTCAGGACGCTATAAAGCACATTGTTTTTATTCTTCATCTTATTTCAATTGTGCAGAATGTTTAAAAACATTTTAAGGAGGGGTCTTTATGGCTAAAAATCAACAGCAACCTTTCGGATATCCTACACCAGGTATGCAAGGAATGCAAACAGCCCAACCAATGCAACAAGGAGGTTACCAACCTTATGCTACATATGGCTATCCAGGTCAATATGGTCAAGCAGGTCCTCAGGTACCTCAATTTCCACAGCAGCAGCAACAACAACAAGGAGTAGCCCAAAACATTCCGGGGATGCTTCCTATAGAAGAATCGTATATTGAAAACATTTTGCGTTTAAACCGCGGGAAAGTCGCTACAGTTTATATGACTTTTGAAAACAACCGTGAATGGAATGCAAAGATCTTTAAGGGTGTTATTGAAGCTGCCGGTAGAGATCATTTAATTCTTAGTGATCCTCAAACAGGCATGCGTTATTTACTCTTAATGGTTTACCTGGATTATGTAACATTTGATGAAGAGCTTCAATATGATCCACAATTTGCAATGGCATCGTTTCAACCAAGATAAACCTCACACAAAAAGGCTGACATTTGATCAGCCTTTTTGATGATTATAGATATCGAATAGCCGCATACCCTATTAGAAGCCAACCACCTAAAAACGCTAAGCCGCCTAACGGAGTAATTGCCCCTAATATACTAATTTGCGTAACACTTAACACATATAAGCTTCCTGAAAACAGGATAATTCCCGCTAAAAATAACCATCCAGCTGTTGTAAGGATCCCAATATTTGCAAACTTATCAACTAAAAAGGCGACAACAAATAATCCTCCAGCGTGAAACATTTGATAGGTGACACCTGTTTGCCATATTTTTATGTATTTTTCAGGAATTTTTCCCTCTAAACCATGTGCACCGAAAGCCCCTAATGCCACTGCTAAGAAACCATTAATTGCACCTAAAATAAGAAAAAGCTTCATCTAAAAAACACCTCCTACTTTCATCTTACCCTACTATCTCTTATATTCAACTTTAAAATCTTGACTAAATGATGGAGTTTTAGAAAAGGAAATGACAATTTGGGAGAATAAAAATGGAACCTTTCTAAAATATACTGTTGCTTTATAGGTTGATTGGAACGGATATGCGAGACTCCTGTGGGAGTAATGGAACAGGTGAGATCCCACATGCGCTGGAGCCGAGAAAGCTCACCGCCCGCCCCACTAAAGATGAGCATCCTGGAGCTGCAATCATCCAGCACCATACATATTACTCTAACAACAAAGTTTAAGAAAACAACCTAAAAAAGAGCCTCATTGGCTCTCCTAACGATTTTGCAAATACACCTTCAGTACATCTGCAACCTTATGCTCATTTTCTACTGCTCGTATATGATAATGATCTCCATCTACAACCGATTGAAAGTTGTTAATCCCTTCATTTCTCAGGAAATCATCAATATCTTGAACCGATTCCTGTGCCGTTAATAAAAACTTCTGACCAACATAATCTTGATTCACATACACATCATAACGATCGTGGGAAAGCTTTGTTGAGGAAATATCATTATAAAATCCCATGTCAAATCTGCCTCTTCCTACATTCAAAAATTCATCATATGCCATTTCTCTAACCTCCACTATGATATTTACTTATCATTGTGTCCTGATTAGATCATAATATGATGGATTTCTTTGGGTAGTTTTATTGGTTTCTGGGATTAAAAATCAAATAAAGAATCACCGTTTGCTTCATCTTCTTTTCTTACTGAAGTAGTTGATGGATTTTTAACAACGGTTGACATATTTCCCATCATTTTTTGAAGCTCAGAATTACTAATCTCGCCTGTAGAAGGAGATAATAATGGTTGCACCTGTTGTGGTTTTTCATCTAAAATCAACTCGCATAAAGACTGAATTACAACAATTCTTTCTCTTCTTTCTTTATCCGAGTGACTATTTTTTGCCTTTGCTAGCTCTGTTTCCATCTTAATCAAAAGTTTTGATATTGGTATATCCATGTTTATCCCTCCACCTATGCCTTTATAGCCTTTGGTTCATATTTTAAGCAAGCCAATCCTGATGACTTCTTTACCATGATTGCCGGTCTACTAGCGGATTTAAACCCGTAGGCTCGACAGCCATTTGGAAACCTAGTATCCCAGGTGATATAAAAATGCTTGCACCTCATACAGTTTATTGGTGTTTCCTTCATAATTTTTACTCCCTCTTTTATAAGGTCCAATCAATTTCTTCTATCCCTTGAGCCTTTAAAAACTCATTTGTTTTTGAAAAAGGCTTGCTCCCAAAAAAACCTTTTCTTGCTGAAAAAGGACTCGGATGAGCAGATTCAATAATAAGGTGTTTTGGTGAGGTAATCAATTCCTTTTTGGCTTGAGCATGTTTGCCCCATAAAATAAAGACAATTGGCACCTGCCGATCATTTAGTACTTTTATGATTTCATCGGTAAGAATCTCCCATCCCTTTCCTTTATGTGAATTAGGTTGACCCTTTCTTACCGTTAACACCGTATTTAATAGAAGAACACCTTCCTTTGTCCACTTTAAGAGTGAGCCATTTTCAGGAAGGTCACATTTTACATCATCACTCAACTCAGCATATATGTTTCGCAAAGAAGGAGGAAGCTTCATACCAGGCTGGACAGAAAAGCTTAAGCCTTGCGCCTGTCCATCACCGTGATAGGGATCCTGACCGAGAATAACAGCTTTCACTGAATGATAAGGTGTTTCATTTAAGGCCCGAAAAACATCTTCACACTTTGGATAAATCGTTTGTTGTTCATATTCCACATTTAAAAAATCTATTAATTTTTTAAAGTAATCCATTTGAAATTGTTCACTCAACATGGAATTCCAGCTGTTTTCAATTTGTAAATTCATCTGTTCCCTCCAGCTTACTATAACGAGTAAAATCGGCTTTCCATCTACTATTTCCGTTTTTGCTTCCCGCGCTTTATCTCCGACTCTTCCAGTAAGAATTTAATCACCTTTTGATTGATATTCTATTATTTTAACAAGTCCAGCCTTCCTTTTATAGAAAAAGCTTTTTTGATAGGTTCTATTATATAGTTTGCGAAAAAGGACTCATTTTTCAAGATGTTTTATTCATTTATAGACAGGGTACTAAATTATTAATCTTGCAAAGGAGTTGATCAACTTGAAAACATTTGTCGTAGAAAATGGTATACAAGCTACTCAAATTATACAAGAACTTGAACATGAAGGATTTAGTAAAGATCAAATCTATCTATTCGCACATGATACAACTCGCTCTAAGCATTTAACAGATCATACAAATACTCGTCATATCGGCTTAAAAGAAGAAGGGATTTTTGAAAAGGTGGCAAACGTCTTTCGCTCACGAGAAGAAAACCTTCAAATGAGAATGACAACATTAGGCTTGTCCCAAAACAAAGCAGTAGAATTGGGACAAGAACTTGACGAAGGAAAAGTGGTCATTGTGCTACAATGACTACTCTAAGGGACAGCCATTTGGCTGTCCCTTTATAACTTGAGGCCAGTTTATCATTCAAGGTTTTAAAGGGTGTCGGAGAAAGAAAAGAATGACTCGGTATATACAGAACAAAGGCTTAGAGAACAAGGGTTTCCTATCTTTTACATTTCAGGTCTTGATAACTTACAAATTATCAAGACTTATTTTAACTCCACAGAAAATACTTTTATAGCAATATATTCCTATATCCGAATACAACTTTTTCCATTATACTATTATACATATTAAGTAAAATCTCAGGGGGACAAGTAATGAAGCGTTTACTATCGGTACTTTTAGCTGTTCTGCTTGGTTTTGGACTTTTACCTATTTCAACTTTTGCAATTGAGCCGAACGAACCAGAATTTGAAAAGTTTTTAAAAGGTATTGGCTGGGACAAGCAAGATTATATTGATTATATTGAAAGCAAAGATTGGTATTTAGAAGATTATGAGTCTATTGATGAGCTAGGAACTCCTCTTACGGAAGAATCTATTCAACCTGTGCTAGAGAGCTTTGAATTGACCCGTGATGAGTTAAATGAGCTTCTTGTCGAATATGGTGATATTGAAGAAGGTCAGGATGTATTAGATGGTACATATATCATTTTTGAAGAAGAACTTATTGAATATGTTGACTTTTATTTAAATGGCTTTGAAGGAACTCCGATTGATGAAGAAAACCTCCAGACTCTTCTGGACGAATATGGTTTTGACTCAAAAGAGGATCTTGAACAGTTTTTAAATGAAAATGAGGATTCTATTGAAAATTATGAATATATAGAAGATCTTGAGTTTGCAGTTGACTTCTATGTAAACGGTGACGAGTATTTAGATGAAATTTACGGACTTTTTACAGAGATTGGTCTGACGGATGAGGAAGTTGAGAAACTGTTTGCCCATCTTGAAACTCTTGATTTGGAAGATCCTGCTTTTTTAGAAAAACTGATCGAGCTTAGCGATAGAATGATGGCGTTTGTGGATTTTGAATCTGCTGAAGAACTATCTGCTGAACAAATCGCAGAGCTTTTTGATATTTTTAATGACATGCTTGATCTTTTCCAAATAGAAGCAAAGTATTATCTTGTTAAAGACGGTCAAAAACAAACAGTGTCATTTGAAACTTTGATGACAATGGATACAACAAACGGTTATGATCTGTTAATCGAAATATATAACAAACAAGGCGAGTTTCTTGCCGACATACTGTTAACAGCAGACATGTTTGGCTCTGAATTAATAAAGGAAACTGGAAAAGACATTAAGCAAGTAGAAGAAATTGTGACCAAAAATAAAAAAGTATCTGAAGGAACTAAAGAAGTGAAACCATCTGTCAAAACAGTAAAAGGAGGCATGCTTCCAAAGACAGCTTCTGACCATGCTGGAAATGCTATAGCTGGACTTGCACTTGTTTTAGTTGGTTTTACTATATTCCGACGTTTAAAAGCTAGAGGAATTTAATAAATGAGAAGGACAAGAGGTAGAAAAGTCAAGCGGAGCAAACGCACAAAACGTTTGCTTCTTCTTTCTGTATCTGTTTCATTCATTTTGTTTGGTCTTTGGTTTGGAAGTACGAATGCCTATACTTTTTTAAAAGGGTATCTTCTTTTTAAAACAGGTCAAGTAGATGCTGAGAACTATAAAGTAGAGGCAGCTTTGAAAGCAAATAATGAGCAGGAACAAAATAAAGAGCAAGAACCTCTTTATCCTGAACGTCCTGAAAAGGGAGAAAATATTGGGGAGCTTATTATTCCAAAATTAGAGGCAAGGCTTCCAATCTATCACGGAACAGCTGAAGAAGAACTGGAAAAAGGAGTGGGGCATTTCGCAGGTAGTGTTCTGCCTGGTGAAAAAGATAATTCCGTTCTATCAGGGCATCGCGACACAGTATTTCGTAAGCTGGGTGAGGTTGGAAAAGGCGATCTTTTAGTTGTTAAAACAACTGCAGGGGAATTTACGTATAAAGTGAAGAAAGTACGTATTGTTGACAAGGACGACCGAACAGTCATTGTTCCGAAACCTAGAGCAACACTAACGGTTTCTACATGCTACCCGTTTGATTTTATCGGGGCATCACCAGAGCGCTATATCCTGGTTGCAGATCTAATTTCATCCAAATAAAGGCAATTACCTTTACAAAGGAAATTGCCTTTTTATGTTCTATAAAGTAACTGGAAGGGTGTTGATGAAAGAATAGGAGTGAGCTAAAGATCTATTATTTATAGAAAAAGACATTTAATTTATTTTTATTATCAAGGGTTGCCAAAAGGACTTTATTAACATTTGTTTGATATAGACGCTCTAATTGTGAAATAATCCACTCTTCATCCTTTTGAAATTCCTTTAATTCAGCAGTAAGGATGGTGCCCTCCTTAATGATGGTTCTTGGATGAGTAAAGAGTTCGGTTTTAATTCCTAAAGTTTCTGGGGTTACATTTTGATACTTAGGATCTAAGAGATATGAAATTTTACCATTTGCTTCCCATGTGGCTAAGACTACTTTCTTTAAATCCTCAATTTGATTTTCCCGTAATTCTTCTAGTAGGACATCAAGGGAAATCCTTGCCTTTTTTAACCCTTCATAGAGAATTTCACCATCCTTTACTATCGTAACGGGAGGACTATTCACTAATTTTCTAAACCACGGCCACTTCAAAATCATATAAACACCACAAATATATAAGAACATTAATACAGTAGTTGTAATGATCGATCCTTTTAGTCCAAGCTGCTGGTCTGATAAGGGATGGGCAATGATGTTTCCGATAACAAGAGCAATCACAAAATCAAGAATTCTTAATTGAGATATTGTTCGCTGTCCTAATATTCTAGCGACAATCAATAAAAAAATAAAACCTATAAGAGCTCGTAAGAACCATTCAAACGAAGTAAGAGTTTCTTGACTGTTGAAAAAGTCCAATTTCTTACACATCCTTATTCACAAAAACTTTAACCATAGTGTTCCAATATATGGGAAGGATAAACATTAAATTTTTATTGATATAAAAAAAACACCCCCTTACAAGTAAGGAGGCCACATACATATATAAAATTAGGGGGGGATTACTAGCATCATTGACACATTCAGACCATCTTATACTAGCAAATTCAAATTTATTTTAAGGAAGTTTGTAATCGTTGAACGAACCGCTGAAATGCCTGCTCGCCAGCTTCATCTGTTTTGAAGACTCCTGCATGCTCTAATATTGTCGCAAATACAATCCCAACTTCTTTCAGAAGAACTTGATAAGCATCGTCTTCTTTTAAATGTGGATGCTTCACAGTCAACTGTCTAGCCCATTCATAATGTTTATTAATCTCTTCGTCTTTTTCTATTTTGTCTAATCCATCATCTTCACCAATGAAAGCTGCCAGTTTCTTTAGCTCATCTAGTAATCTTCCTGGTAGTACAGCCAGTCCCATAACTTCAATTAGACCGATATTTTCTTTTTTAATATGGTGCACCTCTTGATGAGGATGGAAAATACCAAATGGATGCTCATCACTTGTTCGGTTATTCCTTAATACTAAATCAAGCTCAAAAAGGTCGCCTCTTCTTCTAGCAATTGGTGTGATCGTATTATGTGGTGTTTCACCGGAATATGCATGTATGTCTACAGCTTCATCGCTATAGTTCTTCCATTCCTGCAAAATATCGTCTGCCGCTTCAATCAGGTCTTTCTGATTAGTTCCTTGAAGTCGTAGCACAGACATTGGCCATTTTACAATTGCAAAATCAATTGATGGAAATTTATTTACTGTAAAGGAATAAATTTTCTCTGCAACCTCCATAGGGAAGGTATGATGTCCTCCTTGGAAGTGATCATGACTTAGAATAGAGCCTCCGACGATTGGTAAATCTGCATTAGATCCTAGGAAATAATGCGGAAACTGTTCAACAAAATCGAGAAGCTTTTGGAACGATTCCCTTGAGATTTTCATCGGCTTATGCTCACCGGCAAATACAATCGCATGCTCATTGTAATAAACATATGGAGAGAATTGAAGGAACCATTGCTCATCACGAAGCGTCACTGGAACAATGCGATGATTTTGTCTTGCCGGATGATCTAAACGTCCTGCATATCCCACATTCTCCTTACAAAGTAAGCAGGAAGGATATTCACTTTTTTGCATATTTCTTGCTGCCGCAATGGCAACAGGATCCTTTTCAGGTTTTGACAAATTAATCGTCATTTGCAAGGCACCATATTCCGTATCAACTAGCCATTTTTCATTTTTTGCAATTCGATCTGTACGAATATAATGAACATCCTGTGAGAATTGATAAAACCATTCTGTTGCTTGTTTAGGGCCACCCTGATAAACAAGCTCATCAAATTGACGAATGATTTCTCCTTGTGATGGAACAAGACATCCCATTATTTTCGTATCTAGTAAATCACGGTATGTAACAGTGTTTTCTTTTAAAATCCCCTGCTCCGCAGCCCACTTTACTATATTTTCTAAAATGGATACTGGTGAATCAAGCTCTTCATCCTCTATTGTCACAGGCTTCGCATCAGAAAGCTCTAGCACCTCAAGAATCTTATTACGAGCTAAATCTACATCCCATATTGTAATGATTTCTTTTTTAAGTGCAAATTGAAGTAGTCTTTCAATTTCAACGTCAATATGAATCGACACGGTCTCACCCTCTCGTCTTATGAACAGATGCACAAGCGCCTTGATCAGCCCCGACAAGCATAAACGCAAATGTTTGTGGCTTATGCTTGTCGAGGGGCTTGATATCTTACTTTTTTGCAAATAGTAAGACTGCTGGAGTTGGATGTCGAAGCGCTTATCGACAGTCCATGCAAATTAATCATTTACTTATTTTCGATAGCCTTTAGGGTTCTTTTGAAACCAGTTCCAAGCACTTTCAATCATTGTGTGAAGGTCCGCATATTTTGGTTTCCAACCCAGTTCTTTTATTGCTTTTTCTGATGAAGCAATTAGTACGGCAGGGTCTCCTGCACGACGTGGCGCGACTTCCGCGGGAATTGGATGACCTGTTACTTTTCTAGCTGTCTCAATCACTTCTTTTACAGAAAAGCCATTTCCATTTCCAAGATTATACGTTGCACTAGTATTTTCTTTGCGCAGCTTTTCAATCGCTAAGATATGAGCATCAGCTAGATCTGTTACATGAATATAATCTCTGATACAAGTTCCATCTTCTGTTTTGTAGTCATCACCAAAGATCATGATTTTTTCGCGATCACCTAATGCGACTTGTAAAATGATTGGAATTAAATGTGTTTCAGGATCATGGTCTTCACCAAGCTTCCCTTCCATATGGGCACCTGCAACATTAAAGTAACGAAGAACAACATATTTTAATCCGTATGCTTGTTCACTCCACTTCAGCATTTTCTCTACTGCCAACTTCGTCTCACCATATGGATTTGTTGGAACTGTTGGATCTGTTTCAACGATCGGGATATTTTCTGCCTCCCCATAGGTTGCAGCTGTTGATGAAAAGACAATTTTCTTCACATTACATTCTGTCATTACTTTTAATAGGCACATCGTTCCGTATACATTATTTTCATAGTATTGAAGCGGCTTTTCAACACTCTCACCTACTAGTGAATCCGCTGCAAAATGGATAACAGCTTCAATGTCATTCTCTTGGAATACGCTCTTTAAAAACGTTTCGTCACGTAAATCACCGTTATACAATTTTGCGCCATCTAAAACAGCTGGAAGATGTCCTTTTTGAAGATTATCAACAACCACTACCTCTTCATTACGATCTAATAACTCAGAAACCGCGTGACTACCAATGTATCCTGCTCCACCACATACTAAGACTGCCATATTTTTTGCCTCCAATTAATTCATTTACATTTCTTTTGCTCCATCTCCAACATTCGCTACATAAAATTCAGCCTGTAATCCTGTTTTTTCGCTGTAGCGACTGCCTACCTCTTGTATAAATGCTTCAATTTTATCATTTTTTACAATTGATACCGTACATCCACCAAAACCTGCACCTGTCATTCTTGAGCCGATTACACCTTCTTGATTAAGCGCTGCTTCTACTAATATATCAAGTTCAAAACCAGTTACCTCATAATCATCTCTTAATGAGTTATGAGAATCACACATTAACTTCCCAAAACTTTCGATATCACCTTGTTGTAGCTTTTCTACAGCTTGAAGTGTTCTAGCATTTTCATAGACCGCATGTTTTGCACGCTTTTGATCGACTTCACTCTCAATTAAATGACGATTGCTCTCAAATTGCTCCGGCGTTAAATCGCCAAGGGATTTAATTGATAATTGCTTTTGTAATTGTGAAAGAGCACGTTCACATTCAGAACGTCTTTCATTGTATTTAGAGTCTGCTAGTGTTCTACGTTTATTTGTGTTTGCTATGATGAGTGAAGCATCCTCAAGCACAATTGGGCTATATTGATAATCTAGCGTCTGACAATTTAAAAGAATGGCATTGTCTTTCTTCCCCATCCCAATCGCAAATTGGTCCATAATGCCACAGCTAACACCGATAAATTCGTTTTCAGCATGCTGACTCATTTTTACTAGCTCTACACTACTGAACGTTGTTTCCATAATCGATTGTAAAGCAACAGCTGTTGCAAGTTCAATAGATGCTGAAGAGGATAGCCCTGCACCATTTGGAATATTACCATAATATAACACATTAAATCCGGTTTCTATCTGAACTCCTCGGTCAATAAACTCTTTTATAACACCTTTAGGGTAGTTTGCCCAGTCATGTTCCTTTTTTCGTGCAAGTTGGTCATGAACCGATAATTCAATGACACCAACATCAGGAAAGTTCACTGAATACATGCGAATTATTTGATCATTCCTACGTCCAACTACCGCATATGTCCCAAACGTTAAGGCACACGGAAACACATGACCTCCATTATAATCTGTATGTTCTCCTATTAAATTAACACGTCCTGGTGCAAAAAAAGTACGTACAGGTTGATCTGTCTTAAATATTTGCTTAAACTGTTCAAGTAATTTTTCTGTCATGGAAATCACCCTTCATTTCGCTTTTTCTATTGTGTTAACGTTATCTTTATTGTAAGTTCCCTTTTACAACCGAACAATGGTAAAATTAATTTATAAAATAGCACTTATTTGCTTAGAAAAATCTTTCAAACACACTAGATGTAGCTTTATTCAATACAACTTAACACAAACTCATCAGTCTTTTTTTGCTTATAACTACAAAAAGGGTAAGAAATGGGGATTTTTTTGCTATGGGAAAGAAAAAGGGTGCGATAGCGTTCCGTTTTAATGAGCCTCATGTGAACCGGGTTGCTCAAATATGGTCTGTTGGTTGGGATGAACAGGAGTCCTCCATTTACAATTGGAGTGGTACGGAAAGAAAGGATCAAGATAAATATATCTTTCAATATACATTATCAGGACATGGAGAAATTAATATTGATGGTAATATTCATCAATTAAAAGCAGGACACGCCTTTATCGTGAGCAGTCCTGGCAATTATCATTATTATGTACCCCAGAACTCATCGAAGTGGGAGTTTCTCTATTTAACACTCTATGGGAACGAAGCAAAGTGTTGTTGGGAGCATGTAAAAAGGTCAAATAACCAGGTTGTCCGATTTCATCCTGAATCTGCTCCTATTAAACTACTTAAGCAAATTTACGATGATTCAATCGAGAAAAAAATAACAAATGCCTACCATGGCTCAAGCATTGCCTACCAATTCATTATGGAATTGTCTTTAGCTTTAGCAAATGTGGATAAATTGATGGAAGAATGGTCAGAGGGAATAATTAGTGCTGTTTTATTCGCAAAAAACTATTATCAAGATGACATTGGGGCAGAAGAAATGGCTCAGGCGTCAAGATTATCCAAGTATCATTTTACAAGACTATTTAAACAAGAGACCGGGACAACTCCGATTCAATATTTAACGAATATACGACTGCAGAAAGCGATTGAACTTCTGCAGCATACCAAATATTCTGTTGAAGAAATTGCCCAATTAGTAGGTTATAAAAATGCGAACTACTTAAATAAAATTACCCGCAAGCTCATAGGAAAGTCTCCAGGACAAATTAGACAGGATAGAAGCAGTTTCTAGAAGATCACATGAAAGTCGGAGCCGCAATTTGCAAGAATAATTTCAAACTTGCAAAAAAGAACAGAATTCTGCAAACATGCACGAAGACTTGCAAAATTACCGGTCTATATTGCAAGAATCGGCTCTGACACATG
>JAPSLU010000337.1 GCA_031180405.1 Bacillus sp. (in: firmicutes)
TGATGAGGATGAACTGAAATTCCTATTTGTTCGCCCGCTTGTCTTAGTTGCTTTTCAAAGGAATGAATTGTTAATGGGGTGTTCCTAGTTGTTGGAAACAGTAATTCAGATTCTGTATACCTGTCTCTATATTTCAGATAGTGTTTTAATTCTCTAGCCATCACTTGAGAAAAGTATACATACCGCTCTTTACGCCCTTTTGTTTTTGTTACTAAAATCATCCTGTGTTGAAAATCAATTGAATCTACAACTAAAGCTAAGCACTCACCTATTCTCATTCCTGTATCTTGAAGGAGCATTGTTATAACTTTATTACGATAGCCATGAAATTTAGTGTAATCAAATTGATCAATCAATCGTTGAAAATCTTCATGTTTTATACCCGCTTTTTGTCTACGTTCAGTCTTAATTGTTGAAATATTATCAACAGGATTCTTTCTTAACTCTCCTTCTTGCTGTAACCAATTAAAGAAAACTTTAATATTCCGAATATAATTATTTATCGTTACGTTAGATACTTGCTTTTTATAGTCACTTCGATTTTGTGGGTGATTAATTTGTTTTGATGTTTCACGGTTTACAACTGTGTACTTTCCCCGCTCTTGAACATAGGCAATATATTGACGAATATGACCTGTTTTTACTCTCATAACGTCATCTAACTCATGTTCATTCTTTAAGTAAGCAATAAATAATCTTAGTGATTGCTCATAAGAAGCTAATGTTTTAGGAGACAAATTTTTGCTTTGACAATACACTAAAAAATCCTCAAGAAAAAACTCCATTTCACTCATTTTCATTTCCAAATACCTCCATCTACCAACAAAAACAAAAACCCAACAAATCATATAGATTTATCGGGTGAGATGAAAAATATTTATAGGTATGAAAACATATTTATTGGCTTTCACTAACTATATGTTAACGATTACCAAACGCACCAAACACTTGATACGTCTTATTCCTCACCATTTCAAGAAGCTTTATGCTCTAAACGTAGTTTATCAGCCACCATTGCAATGAACTCTGAGTTTGTCGGCTTAGCTTTTGTCATACTTACCGTATAGCCAAATAAGGATGAAATCGATTCGATGTTTCCACGGCTCCATGCTACTTCAATCGCATGACGAATAGCGCGCTCCACTCTAGATGCCGTTGTGTTATACTTCTTGGCGATATCAGGATATAACACTTTTGTAATGGAACCTAATAATTCGATGTCATTGTATACCATTGAAATAGCTTCACGTAAGTATAGGTATCCTTTAATATGTGCTGGAACTCCAATTTCATGAATGATGCTTGTAATACTTGCATCCAAATTTTTGCCCTTAGATTGTGGTTCATTTGTTCTAATTGAAGAGCTTGATCGTTTGATAATAGGAGCAGCATTTCCACTTACTTGACGGATGTGGCTTGCTAAGCCTTCCATATCAAAAGGTTTAAGAATAAAGTAGGCAGCACCTAAATCAACTGCTTTTTTCGTTACATCTTCCTGACCAAATGCAGTTAACATGATGACATTTGGCTGCGGACGATCCATTTGTCTAAGCTTTTCTAAAACACCCAAACCATCTAAATGAGGCATTATAATATCTAACACTAATACATCTGGATCTTTATCCTTTAACATTGTTAAACATTCTTGACCGTTATATGCTACACCAAGAACTTCAATATCATCTTGACTTGAAAGATATTCCTCTAATAATCCTACAAGTTCTCGGTTATCATCAACTATACAAACTTTTATTTTTACCACAAATACTTCCTCCTCAGTCTCGATTTGCCATTATGTCTGATATCTTTACATATGATTACATAAATAATTTCGACAATGTAGTGAAATATCCTTTATATTTTCAAAAAAACTTTAATAAATGGAGGAAAACAATGAATTTCTTCAATTTGCTCTGTTTTTCGACTAAATACACCATTTGACAAATGATAAACAACTTGGTTTTGTCGAAAAATCTTTCTTCTTTATTGTACATAATTCTTCTTTAAATGAAAAGGATAATTTAGAAAACTCAGGAAACAAAAAAACTGTCAAGAAATAGAAATTTTCTTGACAGCAAATTTTCAGCTTGCTTGTTGTTCTTGTTTTCCATAAATATCTATACCCGCTTCATTTAGCATCCACTCAATGTGAACTCCATATCCACTAGTTGGATCGTTAACAAAAACATGTGTGACAGCACCAATCACTTTTCCATTTTGTATAATCGGACTTCCACTCATCCCCTGAACAATTCCACCTGTTTTATCAAGCAGTCTCTCATCGGTTATTTTAATAACCATCCCTTTAGTTGCAGGGAATTTTTGAGGAACAGAACTAACAACTTCGACTTCAAATTCTTCAACCTTATCTTGATCAACAACCGTTAAAATCTTGGCTGGCCCCTCTTTAACTTCATTTGACAAGGCAATCGGCATCGCTTGATCCATTATACCATTGTTTATATTTTGATTTAATTCACCAAAAATTCCAAATGGGCTATTTCTCGTAATATTCCCGATTACTTGTCGATCTCCAGAAAATCTCGCCAATTTCTCACCTGGATTACCATTACTACCTTTTTCTATCGAGGTAACGGTTGATCGAACGATTTGACCATTTTCTACCACAATTGGTTTTTTCGTATCCATATCTGAAATGACATGACCTAACGCACCATATTTTTTAGATATAGGATCATAAAACGTCATTGTGCCAATCCCTGCAGCTGAATCACGAATGTATAATCCGATTCGATAGGAACGATCTTGTTCGTCCTTTAAAGGATACAGCTTTGTTTTCACTTCTTTTTCTTCCCTATTTAATACTAGGTCAAGCGGCTTTCCAGTTTTCCCTGCATCCTGAATAAACGGTGTCACATCGCTCATTTGTTCTATTTTTTTCCCGTTGATACTTGTAATAATATCTCCAATTTCAACTCCAGCTATTTCACCAGGAGATTTTTTACCTTCGGTTGTATTAATTTGATGGTGTCCTACCACCAAAACGCCAAGTGTATTCAGTTTTACACCTATTGACTGACCTCCAGGTATGACCTTGAAATCAGGTAGAACCTTTACACCTGCTTTTTTTACAGGGAATCCCGCAAGGTCAAAAACAACTTCTCCTTCGCCCGCTTCCGTCCCGTGCACATCTAGTGTCTTGCCATCGTTATTTTTCTGAACAGTAAATGCAGCTTCTGCTTTCTGCGTAGCATTTACAGGTATCGAACTTTGTACGCTTACCTTTTGTGACTCAAATACCGTCAAACTTTTAGGTATTTTTACGTATTCTTGAACTTCTTTTACAAATCCTAAACTCATTAATAACACAAGGAGAAGTACACCAACTAATTTTCTCATTTTATCTATCTGCAAAAACCTTCACTCTCCTCGCTCCTAACCCACACCATATCATCTATATGGCTACAGTTTTAATGTAGCCTTTTAGTGGCTTATTTATAACCTGAATCACTAGAAAATTGAAGGAGTTGTTGTAAGTTTTAACAGGATTTTCGTATCATAATTTCTTATTAGATACAAAAATCAGCTGCCATGGAATTTCATAGCAGCTGCAGCTTTAATTTTTTGCGGTATTCGCAAGTGCAAGAAGTTCTTTCGCGTGCTCTTTTGAAAGCTCAGTCACTTCCACCCCTGCAATCATACGACCAATTTCTTTAATTTTTTCTTCTTCTTTTAATGGTTTTACACTTGTTTTTGTTCTACCAGTTTTTGTTTCCTTTGCAATGTATAAATGAGTATCTGCCATAGCCGCAACTTGCGGTAAATGAGTGATGCATAATACTTGAGAGCCATTTGAAACACGGTAAATCTTTTCAGCAATGGCTTGAGCAACTCGACCACTTACACCTGTATCCACTTCATCGAAAATAATGGATGTGATGCCTTGATGCTGTGAAAAGATGCTTTTCATGGCAAGCATTATTCTTGAAAGCTCTCCACCTGATGCAGTTTTATTGAGAGGCTTTAGAGGTTCACCTGGATTTGTCGAAATATAAAATTCAATATCGTCTATACCGCTTTGAGTATATTTAAGCTCGTGTGATGGTGTACGTTTATCTTTAATATTGACATCAAAGCTTGTCTTTTCCATGTAAAGTTCTTTTAGTTCTTGATGTATTTCATCGATTAGAACTTTAGCAAATTTCTGACGAATAGTAGAGATATTTTTAGCTTCAACTGATAAATCTTCCAAAACAGAATCAAGTTCTTTTTGTAATTTAGACACATGACTATCTTTGTTTTGAATCGTATCTATTTCTTCTTCAATTTTTGCTGAGTATGTTAAGATCTCTTCAACAGATTGTCCATATTTTCGTTTTAAGTGATTGATTTCATTCAATCGACTCTCAACAAAATTTAATCGTTCTGGATCAAATTCTAATGAATC
>JAPSLU010000338.1 GCA_031180405.1 Bacillus sp. (in: firmicutes)
CCGAATAAATCCTTCTCCACTTTCACCAAATACACTCCCAGGAACAACCGCCACCTTTTCTTCCATTAATAGTTGCTCAGCAAATTCTTCTGATGTAAGCTTTGTCTTCTGGATAGAAGGAAATGCATAAAAAGCTCCACCAGGCACATGGCAGGTAAGGCCCATTTCATTTAATGCATTTACAAATATGTTTCTTCGCTGTCTGTAGCTTTTTTTCATATGCATAACATCAGCTTTTCCATTTTTTATTGCTTCAATTGCTGCATATTGTGCCATTGTAGGAGCACACATCATCGCATATTGATGAATCTTTAACATTGCACTTAAGAACTGCTCTTGTGCAGCTACGTAGCCCAAGCGCCAACCTGTCATCGCAAAACCTTTTGAAAAACCAGAAACAAGAATCGTTCGTTCAGCCATTCCTTTAATCGATACAAAGCTTGTATACACGTCATCATATGTTAGCTCCGCATAGATTTCATCTGAAATAACTAAAAGATCGTGCTTTTCAATAATATCAGCGATTTTTTCAAGATCCTCTTTATTCAAAACTGTTCCCGTTGGGTTACTTGGTGAACATAATATGATCGCTTTAGTCTTTTCAGTAATGGCCTTTTCTAGATCTGAAGGCTGTAATTTAAATTCCTTTTCACTACTTGTTTGCACAGAGACTGGTGTTCCACCAGCAAGTAGAACTAGTGAAGAATACGCGACAAAGCTAGGTTCGATTACAATCACTTCATCACCCGGATTAACAATCGCCCTTAGAGCTATATCAAGCGCTTGGCTTGCTCCAACAGTGACAAGAATCTCATCTTTTGCACGATATGTGATACTTGTTTTTTCCTGTAGGTAGTAACTAATTTCATCTCGTAATTCAAGTAAACCAGCATTTGCCGTATAAGAGGTATATCCTTGCTCAAGCGATAGAATACTTGCTTCTCTTACATTCCACGGTGTGACAAAATCAGGTTCTCCAACACCTAAGGATATTACTCCCTCCATACTTGATGCTAAGTCAAAAAACTTTCGTATTCCTGATGGTTTTAAGCTTTTGACTGTACTTGATAAGTAATTAGAAGGGTCAATCATGGTGATACCACAATTCTTTTATCCTCATCATCTTGTTCGAATATAGTACCATCATGTTTATATTTCTTTAAGATAAAATGAGTTGTTGTTGATAATACAGAATCTAATGTTGAAAGCTTTTCAGAAACAAATTGTGCAATCGCAGACATTGACTTCCCTTCAATAATAACCGAAAGATCATAAGCGCCAGACATAAGATAAACTGATTTTACTTCATTAAAACGATAAATACGTTTAGCTATATCATCAAAGCCAACGCCACGTTTTGGTTGAACCTTTACATCAATCATCGCCTTAACACCTTCATGTCCGTCTACTTTCCCCCAGTTTACCTGGGCTGTATAGTCAACGATAATTCGTTGTTCCTCAAGATTTTTGATCATTTTCTTTGTTTCGTCCACAGATATATCAATCATTTTGGCGATTTGTTCTGCAGTCAAGCGGCAGTCGTCTTGTAATAATTCTAACAGCTCCACTTCTTTTTCACTAAACTTCATAAATACCACTCCTACTATTCAAATCTTCAGACAATTATACCACCCTATTGCTTGTTTTTCATATGTTTCATGGAAAGAAATAAGGGTAGATTTTAACATGTGTGTCCTTTTATTTTTTGCAAAAGATATAAAAAACATCATCCTAAATCAAACTCATATTTTACCATACAAATGAACATTATTTATAGTAAAAATGGAGTGAATGCTTATGGAAAATAGCCATTATTATTGCAGTACAATGAATATTCTTGGCATAAACGTTCACTATGAGGTATATAATAGTAACCCTTTTAACCCAACAATGGTATTAGTTCATGGATTTTTATCATCTAGCTTTTGCTTCCGCAAGATTATTCCGATCTTAAAGGAGGACTTTACTATTGTCACGATTGATCTACCCCCTTTTGGAAAAACGGAGAAATCGACGAAATTTGTACATTCCTACACAAATATGGCAAAGGTCGTTATTAAGTTGGTTGAAGGGTTGCATATTAAGAAAGCATACCTTGTAGGACATTCAATGGGTGGACAAGTATCCCTTAACGCAGCCAAACAAAGACCTGATTTATTCGAAAAAGTTGTTTTACTATGTAGTTCTGGCTATATGAAAGGAGTTCATCCAACATTGAAGTTCGGTTCCTATGTGCCGTATTTCTACTTATGTATTAAACACTGGCTAGCTAGTCAGGGTATTCTTAAAAATCTATATAATGTGGTTCACGATCGTTCTCTAATTGACCAAGAGATGATGGATGGATATATGGAACCTTTTTTGGATGATAGGATTTTCAGGGCTCTTAATCGAATGATTCGTGACCATGAAGGCGATCTTTCCCCAGAGGATCTACATCAAATTTCACAACCAAGTTTACTTATTTGGGGTAATGAAGACAAGGTGGTCCCTGTTCACATAGGTGAAAGATTGAAAAATGATTTACCTAATTCTACGTTTTTTTCTTTTAAACATACAGGCCATCTTGTTCCTGAAGAAAGGCCAGAGCATGTTTCAGAAAAAATCGCGACATTTCTGCTACAGGCACAATAAGTAAATGTTCACCTAACGCAAAAGCCCTTATGCTTATATTCGTCATAAGGGCTAAGTTTATAAAAGTCACTGATCTTTTTAAATCTCACAGCTAGAGTTGTTTTTAATTAGCAGAAGCTTCTTCGCCATTTTCTCACATTCAGAAAGAGGTATAATTTCTTCAAATGAAAATTCAAAAATAGCCTGAATTTTTCTAGCTAGTTTTATTTCATCCTCGATTACATGAACAGCTTGTAGAACATCGACAACTTCAGTTTCATAGTGACCTTCCCCATAGCCTAACGGATCCCATTGTAGTAATACTTTCATTATATTTATATTTGTATGTTGTGCTTCCAATTTTTTCACCTTTGTTAATCTTATTTTTTGCACTGTCATTGTATCACACTTATGATAAGAGTATATACCAAAACAAGCTTGGCTATTTTTGAGGGATATCTTTTTAAAACTTAACGTTGAGGTGAGGTTTATGAGTCGATTTGATACTGTTATTAACCGAAAAAAAACAGATTCAGTAAAATGGGATTATACAAAGAAAATTTTTGGTGTAGAAGATGTTTTGCCAATGTGGGTTGCGGATATGGACTTTTCCGTTCCAGATGAAGTAATAGATGCATTACACTCCCGTATTGACCATGGTGTTTTTGGTTATACGATGCCTGGTTCAAAAATGGAGGAAGCTGTTAAGAAATGGTTGAAAAATCGACACAATTGGGAAATTAATACAAAATCTATCACCTACAGCCCTGGTATTGTAACAGCCATTAGTATGGCAATCCATGCCTTCACAACGCTAGAAGATAAAATTGTTGTTCAGCCACCTGTCTATTATCCATTCTTTGAGATTGCCCAAAAGCATGATCGTAAAGTCCTTTATAATAAATTAATTCTAAATGATGAGTTCCGCTACGAAGTTGACTATGTTGACCTTGAGGATAAGCTTTCTGATGAAAAAACAAAGCTATTTATCCTTTGTAATCCTCATAATCCAAGTGGACGTGTTTGGAGTCGTGAAGAATTAACAAAAATTGGAGACCTTTGTATCAAGCACGATGTGTTAATTATTTCAGATGACATTCATTCAGATCTTTTGTTATTTGGAAATCGTTATACACCCATTGCATCGATTCGTGAAGACATTGCGAATCAAACCATTACCTGTATTGCACCAAGTAAGACATTTAATTTAGCAGGGCTTCAAGCATCAATACTATTAATACCAAATGATTCCCTTAAACGTAAATACAACGCCATCCAGCAGCTTTTTGGGCTTATGACTATTAATACATTGGGAGCAGATGCAATGGAAGCAGCCTACTCTTCAGGAGAAAAATGGCTGAATGAGCTTCTTACATATCTTGAAAATAACGTTGTTATAATCGAAAACTATCTAAAAGAGCATCTTCCTGAGATAAAAATCATGAGGCCTGAATCAACCTATCTTGTGTGGATAGATGTGAGAAGTCTTAACAAACCTGATAAGGAATTGCAAGAACTCCTTCTCAAAAAAGGAAAGCTCGCATTACATATCGGCTCTAAATTCGGTGAAAACGGAGAAGGTTTTTTAAGAATGAACATTGCTTGCCCAAAAGCTACTTTACTAGAAGGCTTAGAAAGACTGGTAACAGCCTTAAAGAACAATAAATAAGATTGAAAGTTCTTCAGACTAGCATACTAAAGCAACTACACTCAAGCATGTTGCCAGTTATCCAGCTCTTTGATCTGAAGAGCTGGATAACTAAATTTTTAATAAGGCTAT
>JAPSLU010000339.1 GCA_031180405.1 Bacillus sp. (in: firmicutes)
GGAATGACCTTTTTCAGTTAGTGTATATTCAACTGTGACAGGTACTGTTGCGAATGTCTCTCTTGTTAACACATGATGACTTTCTAGGTGACGAAGAGTATCTGTTAATGCTTTTGGACTTATATTAGGTATTGCCCGTTGTAATTCACCAAATCTCCTTGTCCCATCAAAAAGTTGCTTGATTACTAGAAAGGACCATTTTCCCCCTATGATGTTTAGTGCTTTTTCGATCGAACATTCGATATGTAATTCATTCACTTTCTCCATAGTATCCCCCTTATAGTTACTATAAAAAGTATAGTAGATTACTTATTTTTAATTATATCAAGAAAATTTCAGTACTTGTATATAATTTTTGGAATATTTATAATTTATATTTGTAACCGGTAACAATATTATCGCGTTTGACAAAGGGGATGGGTTGAAATGAAATATAGACGTTTAGGAAGATCGGGACTAAAAGTGAGTGAAGTTAGTTTAGGAAGCTGGCTTACTTATGGAGCTGCCACTGAAAAAGACAAAGCGATCAGAACAATTGAAACAGCTTATGATTTAGGAATTAATTCATTCGATACAGCCAATGTTTATGCAACAGGGGAATCTGAAAAAGTGGTAGGAGAAGCGCTAGGAAAGTACCAACGTGATTCTTATGTGTTAGCGACAAAGGTGTTTTGGCCAATGGGAGAGGGCCCAAACGATCGAGGTTTGTCAAGAAAGCATGTATTTGAACAGCTACATGCAAGTTTAAATAGATTAAACACTGACTATGTGGATATTTATTATTGCCACCGATATGATCCTGAAACACCTGTTGATGAAACCTTAAGAACGATCGATGACTTAGTTCGTCAAGGAAAAATTTTATATGCGGGTGTGAGTGAATGGACAGCACAGCAAATTCAGGAAGCTGTTGGAACAGCGGACAAATATTTATTAGACCGTATCGTCGTCAACCAACCAAATTATAATATGTTCCATCGTTATATTGAAGATGAGGTCCTTCCAGTTAGCGAGCAGCACGGGATTAGCCAAATCGTTTTCTCACCATTAGCACAAGGTGTGTTAACTGGAAAGTATACGTTAAGTAATCGTGCACCTGAGGGTAGCCGCGCAACTGATCCAAATTCAAACATGTATATGAATCAATTTTTAACAGATGAGATCCTAAATAAGGTTGAAAAACTAGGCGGTGTTGCAAGGGAACTAGATATTAGTTTATCTCAATTAGCGATTGCTTGGATTCTCCGTTTACCTGGTGTTGCAAGTACATTAGTTGGGGCAACAAAGCCTGAGCAAATCATTGAAAATGCTAAAGGATCTAATGTGACGTTAACAAATGATGTTATCGTTCAAATTGAAGAAATATTAAAATAAGGACGTGAGTTTATGAAAAAGGTGGTTGTTACAGGAGGAAGTGGACTACTCGGACATTCTGTTGTTAAGGAATTTCTTGATAACGGCTATGAGGTAGTGAATGCCGATACGAAGCTTCCGGCTGACCCTATCTGTAAAACAGTTATCACTGATTTGCAAAATTTAGGGGAAGTATATGGGGTTTTAACTGGAGCAGATGCAGTTGTACATTTAGCTGCTATCCCAGTTGCGTATTCACATCCGAATGAGGTAACCTTCAAGAACAATGTGATGTCTACATATAATGTGTTAGAAGCTGCTGGAACGTTGGGAATTAAAAAAGCGGTCATATCATCTAGTGAGTCCTCTTATGGTTTGGTTTTTCCATTAAAGGAGTTATCACCCCAATATGTTCCATTAGATGAAAACCATCCACAGTTACCTGAGGATAGCTATGGATTATCAAAAATTGTAAATGAACAAACAGCAGATATGATTTATCGTCGAACAGGAATGCAAGTTGTATCGATGAGATTAGGGAATGTTATTGCACCGCATATGTATGAAAACTTCCCAGGTTTTATCAATGACCCCGAACAGCGAAAGGTCATCATGTGGAGTTATATTGACGCAAGGGATGCAGCTGTTGCTTATCGTTTAGCTGTTGAAACAGATGGGCTAGGCTCAGTTGCTCTTAATATAGCTGCTGATGAAACAAGCATGAATATCGAAAGCCATCAGTTAATGGAAACAATCTACCCACATGTAGAAATCCGAAAACCATTGGAAGGGTATGAAACATTGTTTTCAAATGAAAAGGCAAAGAAACTATTAAATTGGCAGCCGAACCATAATTGGAGAGACTATGTGAAGGTTGAGAAATAGAAATTAATTAGCCTAGCTAAAAAGCTAGGCTTTTTATATGGGAAAAAGGTCGGAGTTTGTCGAATGATAGATGATGAATCAAAGTTGATAGATTTTCAGTCAGAGTTGATAGATTTTTCTTCAAAGTTAATAGATCTCCCCTTTGTAAGAAGTTTTTCCGTGAAAAATCCTTAAAAACAATTTGCTATCCTCTTTCATTGTATATTAAACTGTGAATGGACAATTTGTAGCAATCATAAATGCTACATGAAGAGAGGAATCGATAAATGTTACACGAATTTACAATAAATATACCTTATAAAGAGGTCCAGGAAGTCACAGATTTGCTTAATGCAGCAGGCATTTACAACTTGTACTATGAATCACCAATTGAAATTATTAAGGTGCAAAACGGCTATGGATATGAAGAAAAAGAAGACCAGAATGTTGAGTTGAAAATTTATGCGAGTGATCTTGAAGTAGAAAACCTACCTGAGTCATATTATCCATTGCTAGAAACAACTCTTTCTATTTCAAGAGAAGAAATTAAGTATACAACCCATGATGAAACTAATTGGGAACAATCATATGAATTTGAGGATATTGATTTAGGGAATGGATGGGTAATAAAATATCCAAATTCTGAAAAGCAATATATTGATAAAAACGTATTGAAATTTGATCCGTTAGCTGCATTTGGTACAGGTCTGCATGAAACAACACAAGGATGCTTACGTATGATTCTTGATAAAGATCTTACGGGTAAAAGTGTTCTAGACCTTGGGACTGGCTCTGGTATGCTAGCAATCGCAGCATCTTTAAAAGGTGCAAGCCAAGTAGTCGCGGTTGATTATGAAGAGGTCGCACGTGAGCTTTATCATAATGCGGAATTAAACAACCTAACAAATGATCTACAGGTGGTTCAAGCAGATTTAATTACTGGTGACTATACGATCGATGAAAACTACGATTTAATTTTAATTAACATCGGTGCAAATGAAACAATGAGTATTATTGAAAAGCATGATCTTCTAAAAAACAGTGATCACTTTTTTATCTCAGGATTAGTGGAATGGCATATTGATGAGTTAATTAATGTATTCACTAAAGGTGGCTTCTTAATAAAAGATAAATCGCAAACAAATGAATGGGTATCGATCCATTTTAAGAGAGAAGACCCTAAATAATACAAATTTTTTCATAATTCCTAGTTAATTAATCCATAGTAATTATGATATGATAGAGTATATTTCAATGTGTAAAGGAGTCAATTATGGAAAAAGTACTTGTTTTTGGTCACAAAAATCCTGATACAGATACAATCTGTTCTGCGATTGCGTATGCTGAGTTAAAAAATAAAATCGGTCAAAATGCTGAACCTGTACGTTTGGGTGAAGTTAGTGGTGAAACTCAATATGCGCTAGATTTCTTCAAGAAAGATGCCCCACGTTTAGTAGAGAAAGTAGCAGGAGAAGCAAGCGGAGTTATTTTAGTTGACCATAATGAGCGTCAACAAAGTGCTGACGATATCGATGAAGTACGAGTTCTTGAAGTTATTGACCATCACCGAATTGCAAACTTTGAAACAAGTGATCCTTTGTACTATCGTGCTGAGCCAGTTGGATGTACAGCAACTATTTTAAACAAACTTTACAAAGAACATGGTGTTGAAATTGAAAAAGAAACAGCGGGATTAATGCTTTCAGCAATTATTTCTGACTCTTTATTATTCAAATCACCAACATGCACTCAAGAAGACATTGATGCAGCAAAAGAATTAGCAGAAATCGCTGGTGTTGATGCAAATGCTTACGGCTTAGACATGTTAAAAGCTGGTGCTGATTTAAGTGATAAATCAGTTGAGCAATTAATTTCATTAGATGCTAAGGAATTCCAAATGGGTTCTAGCAAAGTTGAAATTGCTCAAGTAAATGCTGTTGATACAAACGATGTTCTTGTACATAAAACAGACATTGAAGCAGCACTTAACAATGTTGTGTCAGAAAAAGGATTAGACCTATTCTTGTTTGTTGTAACAGACATCTTAACAAATGATTCTGTTGCAGTTGCAATCGGTCAACAAGCAGGCAAAGTTGAGCAGGCATTCAATGTAAAGCTAGATAACAATCAAGCAACTCTAAAAGGTGTTGTTTCACGTAA
>JAPSLU010000340.1 GCA_031180405.1 Bacillus sp. (in: firmicutes)
CAGTTTCTTCTCCTGCTTCATCAGTTTTAGCATTCTCTGTAACTTCTTGCTCTTCACCTGTCATCACAATATCAGTTGTTCCACCTTCTGGAGATGTAACGTAATATACAGATAATACCACCACTAAACTTAACATTGTTAATAACCAAACTGTTTGTTTTTTCAACATCATCTATTCATCCTCCTTCATTTTTTCGGGTGCGACAGCTACTCGATGACTAGGCACACCTAACACTCTCGTAACTGACTCTACAATTGTTTTTTTTATGTGAATGTTGTCAGCACCACCAGCAACGATAAGGACCCCTCGAATTTCAGGTTTTTTTGTTTGTATCACAATTGGAGTCTCTTTTTCGCCATCTTGGATAATGACAACTTGTTCATCTTTTGATAGATCCTCTACTTCACGTTTACCACCTTCACGGTCAGTCTCTGTAGTCGTTTGACTTTGGGTAACAGTGTTTTTTTCAATAATCTTTTGTGCCGTTGAATCAACATTCACAACAACATGCACATCGCCAACGCCAGATATGGTTTCTAGTACTTCTTTTAATTGGTTTTCATATTCAGCCTCGTAATCAGAGATGGAGTCTGTGGTATTACTTTTATTTTGGTTAAATACCTCTGCACTTTCATTTGTAGACGTGCTAGCTGTTGTCGGTACTGCATTTTGAATTTGTTCAGGAGTTTCGGTAAAAAGATTACTCACTAACATAAAAGCAACTCCAAGCACAAATACAAGAATAAAATAATGATATTTTGATGGTTTCTTTGAGTTTGACTGACCTAGAATCGATTTAAGCTTATCTATGAAGCTTTCTCTATTGCTCATCTAGTGACTCCTCCCCCCTTTCCAATTCCAATGTGATCTTTTCTTCTTCGACTTCCCAAATTTCCGCTAACGATGCTACTATTTGTTCTGACACTAAATCATCTATTTGTTCATCGATTGTTAAGTCTGTTGTTGTATCAATTGTGACTGGGTCAACGACTTCCACTGTTGCATTAGCTGCTACTTCTTTTGCATCATTTTGTGTTAAGACTACCTGAATATGTTGCAAATCCTTTTGAGAGGTAATGTCTTCTATTTGTTCAGTTTTGGAAAGAAGGATGTTTTCTATCTTGACATCATATTTTTGCACCAGCTCCTCTTCTGCCATCGTTTTCATTTGGACAGCCATCTGTTTTAAAATATATGCACGCTGTGAGGCTTGTATTTCTTTTTTCTGAAATTCTATTAAATTTTTTCCGTTTCCATCTTCTGAAGCTGCTTGTAATTGAAAATCTGATAAGATTTCATTCATATCTTTCGAAAAAATTTTAAAGATTGGATTGATGATGACGATAATTAATAGCAAGCTGATAACCATCTTTGCATATTTCTGCATGGAGGAATTCGGTAATAATAGATCGATTACAACAGCTAGCAAAATAAACACGATGATATTGGTAATCCATTCTGTTAGAAACGACATGCAAGTCTCCCCCTTTATCGCATCATCATCGTTAAATTGCCAGCAGCAATAATAACTGTTAAGCTTAAGAAAAACATAAGTGATACAATGGCTAAGGCTGCGAAAATATAAATCACACTTTTACTTATAATATCTAAACATGCGATCACTGGTCCCCCACCTAGCGGTTGTAAAATCGATGCAGCAAACTTATAAATTAGCGCAAGAGATAATACTTTAATCGCTGGAAAAGCGACAATGAATAACAGAACTGCTACTCCAAGTACCCCAACTGTATTTTTCAATAGAATCGATGCACTAATCACAGTATCCGTAGCATCGGTAAACATTCTTCCTAGAACTGGGATAAAGTTCCCTGTAATAAATTTTGCAGTTCTTATGGTAATTCCATCTGTTACAGCTGCTGAAGCTCCTTGAACAGAAATGACACCGAGAAATATAGTAAGGAATGAAGCTAATAGACCGATACTTATATTTCTTAACAAACCTGCGAGCTGTGTAACTTTGTACTGGTCTGTTAATGTACTCACAATACTTAGTAATGCAGATAAAAATAGAAGAGGCAAAACAACGTTTTGAATTAACAAGCCACTTGTGTTCATGAGAAAGATGATAACCGGATGGAAAAATGCAGCAGAGGCTAGTCCACCTGATGAAGCCATTAACGCCAGCAACAACGGGATCAGCGCCAAAATAAAATTTGACATTGCATGAATTGCATCATTTGTATATTCAATTGCAACATGGAAACTATTTAATGCAATGATAATTAACACCATGTAAACCAAAGCATATGCAACTTTACTTACTGCACTTTGATTAAAGGCATTTTGCAATAATTGTAAAAGCATGCTAAAAATCGTTAATAAAATAAGTGTGCCTAATAATTTTCCATTTGCAATTAATTCATGGAACATAAATTTCAATAATGCTTTAATCCATTCCTGAAAAGAAAGCTCTTTCTCACCATTTAAAAATTGGAGCAGACTACCTTTTTGACTTTCCGGTAGGAAGCCTCCATATTTTGTCATAACATCATCCCAATAGGTTTTGATGTCTGTAATATCAAGCTTTTCTACCTGCTCTCCCACAAAACTTTCTGCATTAATTTCGAATTCCGGAGTTGGTTCTTCTGTTTGCTGAGGGGTCGTGGAAGCTTGTACATTTATTGGGATAGCTAGAAAGATCGAAACAAAGAGAAAAATTGCAAGTATTGACCGCATTCACACACCTCCAGCTATTTACTGCTTAGTTTTCTACTTCTCATTTCTTGTCTTGAGGTGGGGAGTCAGGATTGAGAATGTTAGGTACCGGGAATCATTCCAAGAACCGTCTCGATAATAACCGTTAGAATCGGAATTGCCATTGTCAGAATCAGAATCTTTCCCCCTAGTTCTATCTTTGAAGCGATGGCACCTTGTCCAGCATCTTTTGTGATTTGGGCTCCAAACTCGGCTATATAAGCGATACCAATAATTTTTAAAATCGTTTCGACATAGATCAAATTTACATTTGCATTTAGAGCAATTCGTTCAACCATCCGAACAATTTCATATACCTGGTCGATTAGAAAGAGAAAAATCACACAACCTACAAAAACGACAAGCATAAAAGCAAAGGTCGGCTTTTGTTCTTTTACAATCAGGGCAAGAAAGGTTGCAATTAATCCTAGTCCAACGATTTGTATGATCTCGATAAAAAACGCCCCCTTACCCTTGGAAAAGAAAGACTGACTTAATCTTTTTGAATAAATCATCTACTATTGATGCAACCATAAATAAAATATAAATAAAGCCAATTAGTGTAACCCATTGTGCATACTCTTTTTTTCCCATTTGATCCAAAATTGTGTGAAGGAATGCAACGACGATTCCTATCCCGGCAATTTGAAAGATCGTGTTTATATCTACGCCCATTGCTAGAACTCCCTTCCACCTATATCAATAAAATAACTAAAAGTAAGCCTGTTAGAACTCCTAAGCTTTTGACCATTCTCTCATATCGATTTTGGCGGTCTATCGCATCTGCTTCCTCCCTTTCTAAATGAGAGAGTGCTAGCTTAATATGTTTTTGTTGTGAGATTCGATCGTGTTGTCCTAACGTTTCTCCAAATTGTTTTAAGACTTCATACTCCCCTTGTTTAAATGCAGTAAAGCGCCATACTTCTTTCAGGCTCTCTTCCCATGCACCTTTTACACTTGTATGTCCTTTTAAAAGCTTTTTAGCAAATTGTTCAAAAAACCAGGATAAAGGTTTTGGAAGTTGCTTTGAAATATTCTGTGCAGCAACGATCAGAGATGTATGTCCATACATAATTTCTGCCTCTAATGATTGGAGGGCTACTTTAAGCTGCCGAAGCTGTCTCGTTCTTTGACTTAAATGCTTTGCCGCTTCAAAGCCTGCCCAAGTTGTTGCTATTATAATAAGGAGCGCACCCATCCATTTAATCATTTACGATACACTTCCTTCTTTTAGTAAGTTGTGGCCATGATGATTAAGGATTTGTTGAACCGTTCCAGGTCCGTCTCTTCTAGATAATTCAAGATAACGGTCAAAAACATTCGCTTCAATTAACGCTCTTAAGCTTGGACGATTCAACAGCTCATTCGCTTTATACCCGTGCACAGTGACAAATAATTGAACTCCAGCATGAACTGCCTCTAAAACTGCTTCTGCATCTTCAGCTGTACCGATTTCATCTACAACTAGCACATCTGGACTCATTGATCGAATCATCATCATCATACCCTCTGCCTTTGGACAAGCATCAAGAACATCCACTCTATCTCCAAGCTGATGCTGTGGTACTCCTTTCACACACCCTGCTATTTCAGAT
>JAPSLU010000341.1 GCA_031180405.1 Bacillus sp. (in: firmicutes)
CAATCGCTTTGGTGCGTTGTTCACTTTTGCCGAGGGCAAGGAGCAGGAGATTGATACCGAGGAACTGAGCGAACGATTCGGCAGAGCCGTTGCCCTTTTCTTCCTTTACTAAACGGACAGCTGTTTCAACTAAGTCTCTTACCATTGATTCAACATCTCTACCGACATATCCAACCTCAGTAAACTTCGTTGCCTCAACTTTAATGAATGGAGCGTGGACAAGCTTTGCAATCCTTCTTGCAATTTCTGTTTTTCCAACACCTGTAGGTCCTATCATAAGAATGTTTTTAGGAACAACTTCTTCACGAAGCTTTTCACTTAACAAACTTCTTCTATAACGATTTCTTAATGCAACCGCTACCGCTTTTTTAGCATCCTTTTGCCCCACAATATATTGATCTAAACGTTCAACAATTTGTTTTGGTGTTAGTTGGTTATTCAATTAGCTCTGCCTCCCATAAATTAAAGTTCTTCGACAATAATATTTAAGTTAGTATAAACGCAGATTTCTCCTGCAATCGTTAGTGCACCTTCCGCAATTTCTTTCGCAGTTAGACTATCACCAGAGTAGCGTTTCAAAGCACGACCTGCTGATAAAGCATAATTTCCACCAGATCCTATTGCTAATATCCCATCATCAGGCTCGATAACTTCACCTGTTCCTGATACAAGTAATAAATCTTTTTCATTCATAACAATTAACATTGCTTCAAGCCGTCTTAACACCTTGTCACTTCGCCATTCTTTCGCCAACTCAACAGCTGCACGTTGCAAATTACCATTATACTCTTCAAGCCTGCTCTCAAAAAGTTCAAATAGTGTAAATGCATCTGCTACAGAACCTGCAAATCCTGCAATGACTTTTCCATTGAATAATTTCCTGACTTTTTTCGCTGTATGTTTCATCACAACAGCGTTACCTAATGTTACTTGTCCGTCGCCTGCCATTGCAGCCTTTCCATTATGATGAATAGCAAAGATTGTTGTTGCGTGAAATTGAGACATATTTTTCTACCTCCTGTTTCAAGCATCAAGCTCGAGGATGATGAGACATATAAATTTTTTTTAGATGTTCTTTTGTTACATGTGTATAAACTTGTGTTGACGATAAATGTGCATGACCTAGTAATTCCTGAACGCTTCTCAAATCAGCACCTTCATTTAACAAATGTGTTGCAAACGTATGTCGTAACATATGTGGGTGAATATGAAGAATGGAAGATACATTTTTAATCATTTTGTTTAATATATGTCTCACGCCACGGTCGGTCAGAGCTTTACCACGATGATTAACAAATAAATATGAATGATCATCTTTTGTTTTGCTTAATAATGCTTTTCTTCCATCAGAAATATATCGCTCAATTGCATCTTGGGCCAAACTACCAAAAGGGATATAGCGCTGTTTTCCACCTTTTCCAGTTACAAGAATCGTACCGATAAAAAAGTCAATATCAGAGATCTTGATTTCACAGCATTCACTTACACGAATTCCAGTACCATATAAAACTTCAATTAATGCTTGGTTTCTTTGTCCTAAAGGAGTTTGACAATCAGAAACAGAAAATAATAGTTTCATCTCTTCTTCATAAAGAAACTGAGGGATCTTTTGCTCCTTTTTAGGAAGTGAAACTAGTTTAAAAGGGTTATCAGCAAGAATTTCTTCCCTAATTAGAAATCTGTAAAAACTTCTTAATGTAGAAATTTTCCTTGAAATTGTTTTCCTAGAATACTTTCTTGTATGTAACTGTGTCAAATATAACCGTATATCATTATATGTAATTTCATCTAGTTGTAGGATTGCTTGTTCTCTCATAAAGGAAAAAAAATCTTCAATATCTTTGGAATAATTCACAATTGTATATTTTGAATAATTTTTTTCAATTTGTAAATATTCAATGAATAAATTTAAATAATTCTTAACAATTGTCACACTCTACACCTCACAACAACACAAGGGCTACTAAATGTTATCACAACACTAGTAGCCCTTGCAAATTATTTTCTATAAATTTTTCGAAATTTTTTGAATTGTTTCTAACGCTCTGCTAGCAAGCATTTCATTTCGTTCTTTTTTACTTTTAATTCGTTCTGGAAGTGTAGCGAAAATACCGAAGTTAGCATTCATTGGTTGGAAATTATCAGCATTTGTTGTCGTTATATATTTTGCCATACTTCCAATCGCTGTTTCATTCGGAAAATCGATTAAATCTCTTCCAAGAACAAGATGAGCCGCATTAATCCCAGCAACTAATCCTGATGCAGCCGATTCAACATAACCTTCAACACCAGTCATTTGACCAGCAAAAAACAAATCTTCACGATCTTTGTATTGGTAGGTTGATTTTAATAGTCTTGGTGAGTTAATAAAAGTATTTCGATGCATAACACCATAACGGACGATTTCTGCATTCTCTAAACCTGGTATAAGTGCTAACACTTCTTTTTGAGGTCCCCATTTTAAATGAGTTTGGAACCCTACAATGTTATAAAGTGTGCCCGCAGCATCATCTTGACGAAGTTGCACTACAGCAAATGGCCTCTTGCCTGTTTTAGGATCTTCTAAACCAACAGGCTTTAGTGGACCGAACAACATCGTTTTACGACCCCTTTGTGCCATTACCTCAATTGGCATACATCCCTCAAAGAAAATCTCTTTCTCAAACTCTTTCAATGGAACAGTCTCAGCATTTATCAACGCTTCATAAAATTGATCAAATTCTTCCTCTGTCATCGGACAATTTAAGTAAGCAGCCTCACCTTTATCATATCGAGATTTCAGGTAAACCTTATCCATATCGATGCTATCTTTTTCAATTATTGGTGCTGCAGCATCATAAAAATACAAATATTCTTCACCAGTCAATGCTTTTAATTGCTCAGAAAGATTTTTAGATGTAAGTGGTCCAGTAGCAATGATCGTTGGACCACTCATAATTTCTTCAACTTCTTCGTTAACAACAGTTACATTTGGATGACCTTTTACAAGTTCAGTGACTTTTCCAGCAAATTCATGTCGATCAACTGCTAAGGCTCCTCCAGCAGGTACAGCACATTCATCTGCTGCCTTAATAATAACAGAGTCTAACATTCTCATTTCTTCTTTTAATACACCAACAGCATTTGTTAGATTATTCGCCCTTAGTGAATTACTACAAACTAATTCTGCAAATTTATCAGTGTGATGTGCTGGCGTTTGCTTAACAGGTCTCATTTCATATAAACGAACCTTTATTCCTCTTTTAGCTAACTGCCATGCTGCTTCACTTCCTGCTAAACCAGCACCTATAACATTTACTACTGCTTCCTGATTCATTTTTATGTAACCCTCCATCTAGTTATCGGCAGAACTTTCTTCCATATTTTGTACAATTCTTAAAGTTACTATTTTTATCATTATAAAAAGGGTTTCTATTCCTTAAAAAAAGGTGAGCATATAGTGGCTCACCTACTGTTGTTGTTCTTCTTTATAGTCACATTCCATGCATTGTACTTGAACGCCTTTTTTCAGTTTTTTCTCTACAAGCATCTTATTACATTTTGGACAACTTCTGGCGATTGGTTTATCCCATGATAGGAATTCACATTCTGGATATTGGTTACATCCATAGAAAATTCTACGTTTCTTTGACCTTCTTTCAACGATTGTGCCTTCTTCACAGTTCGGACATTTAACACCTATCTCTTTTACAATTGGTTTCGTATTCCGACAATCTGGGAAGTTTGAACACGCCATAAATTTACCATATCTCCCCATTTTATATACCAATGGGTGACCACATTCCTCACAATCAACCCCTGCTGGCTCATCTTTAATTTCAATTTTTTCCATTTCATTTTCTGCTTTTTCAAGCCTTGGGGAAAAATCTTTATAAAAATTATCGATAATTTTAATCCATTCAATATGCCCGTCTTCTACTTCATCAAGACTGTTTTCCATGTTAGCTGTAAACTCTACATTGATAATTTCAGGAAAAAATTCTCTAATTAACTCTAGGACAATTTCTCCTAACTCAGTTGGCACAAAACGTTTATTATCAAGGGATACATAGCCTCGCTTTTGAATTGTATCAAGTGTTGGAGCATATGTGGACGGTCTACCAATACCAAGTTCCTCAAGCGTTTTAACAAGCCTAGCTTCCGTATAACGAGGTGGTGGTTGAGTAAAATGCTGTGACGGTTCAATGTCTTTAGAATAAACCTCATCACCTTCTTTTAAATCAGGTAGTAATCGGTCTTTTTCTTCTACTTGATCATCATTTCCTTCAACATAGACCTTCATAAATCCAGGAAATTTT
>JAPSLU010000342.1 GCA_031180405.1 Bacillus sp. (in: firmicutes)
CTTTATCGATAATGCCAATGATGCAGCTAAATTAAAATCAAGCACTTTTATCGAAAATCTTGCCCGCGGTCATGCGAATGGAATTGTAAAAAGCTTTAATCTTCCTAAGAAGAATTCAGCAGTCTATCACACTGTTGTATCTGGCGATACTGTTTATTCTTTAAGCAGGACTTATGGTAGCACTGTTCAGCAAATTAAAGATTGGAACAACCTTGATGATAACTACACGATTTATGTTGGACAAGTTCTGCGTGTAAAGTAATAAGGAAAAAGGTAAAGCCCTTCTCGAGATGAGAGGGGCTTTTTGTAAAATATTAAGCTATTTTTTTATATTTCTATTATAGTAATATTTACCTGTTGATGTGTGGAAAGAAAATCTATATAGTTAAATTTGTGTTAAAAATTACAAAAAATAGGAGAATTAAATGAAAAAAATTACATCTTTAGTTGCTATTTGTCTTATGTTATTAATTAGTACGTTACTACCGGTAAATGTTGGGCATGCTCAAACTGGTTTATTTATTCGACCAGTAGAAGGAGGGAAAATTTCTTCACATTACGGTTTTAGATCAGGCTCTTTTCACCATGGAATTGATATTGCTGAAAAGGGTACTGTTCCAATTAAAGCGGCAGCAAGTGGAACAGTAAGAGTATCTACCTTTGGGTCTCCTGGAAATTATAATAGATATGGAAATGTAATAGTTATTAGACATAACATAGGTGGAAAAACTTATGAAACACTTTATGCCCATATGAGTAGCAGGTCCGTCTCTGTTGGAACAACTGTTCAACAAGGACAAACTATTGGTTACATGGGGAATACCGGTGAGTCATACGGACAACATCTTCATTTTGAAATTCATGTAGGTACTTGGAACGGTTACAAATCAAATAGTACTGATCCGTACCCATTTATCTCAGGTACTAGTGTAGTGTTACCAAAGGATGACACCATTCAATTTGAAGGGATGGAGTTAAAAAGAGGTCAATTAGGGGTTTTAATAATTGATAAACCTATTAATCTTTGGAAAAGAAACGAAGATAACAGCATAACTCCTGTACGTGTTTTAAATCCTGGTGAAAAGTATAGAGTGTATACCTATGATGAATTACATGGCGGCCAATATGGTGTCGGCAGTGGATATTATGTGACAAAGATGGATGGTTATATAACTTATCGTACACCATCAAAAGATATGCTTGATAAAGTAAATAATGCTCCTAGATCCACTGAGCCGGTATGGTGGAACGGTATGGAGTTGAAAAAAGGTCAAATTGGCCGTATTACAGTTTTAAAGCCTATCAACCTATGGAAAAGAGATGAAAACGATAAGATAACTATGGTTCGCATCCTTAACCCAGGTGAAGTGTATAGAGTGTATGGCTATGATAACCTGCATGGTGGACAATATAATGTGGGTGACGACCATTGGATTACGAAAATGGATGGTTATATTAAATACGAAACACCATCTCAAGAGAAAATTGAAGAAGCAAATAGATAATAAGGTAAAGGCCCTTCTCATTCGAGAGGGGCTTAAATTTCTTATTTAAAGTATTCTTTAGCTAATCGATTCAATTTATTTGAAGAAATTATGCGGATTTGTTCAAATTCATTATACTGTTCAACTTTAATGTTATATTCATTAAGGCTTAGATTATTTAATCTTTCTTTCTTTAAATAAAGTTCATAAGCTACTTCAGTTAATTTACAAATTGATGCAAAAAAGCTTTGACCATATTCATCTATTGTTTGGTAAGTGGCATTATTCATTTTTCCGAATTTATTCATAATAACTGCCTTTTTTAAACATTCTTCAAGCTCATTTGATATATCTTGTGCCTTTTCATATTGGGCTTTAAAATCTATTTTTTTCATAATAATAGGTATTGGTATTCTTGATCTCAATGGTGGATTAAAGAGTGCGTCATGAACTTCAATGTGTTTGGTTAGTAATGCATTCATTTGAATTAGCAGATCTTTAATTCCTTGTTCTTGTTGAAATAATAGGTTGGCCACTTATCAATCCCTCTTTTCAGTATCATGTTAATATTGACCACTTCATTTTTTTGTATTTATTTACTTATTCTTTCTTCTTTGACCTAATACCTTTTTTATCCAATATAAATTATAAAAACCAGAGGGACTATTATTTTTATATTCCATTTGATATATTATCTTCTGGGGTGACATTATGGAGTACGATTACAGCAATATTGATCTTGATAAAATTTATACTTACATTGAATTACCTGATAAAAAAGCTGGGCGCTGTGATAACTGTGGAAACTCGCATTTTATTTCTAAAGTCGGGAATGGTGAATTCCTTAGAGAGTGTAGTAATTGTGGAATGAAAAAGTCGATTTAATTATTGGCTTTTTTCTTTGCTTTTATAGCCCTTCGAGAAATAGTACTCCATTAATTCCTGCACCTTATTCCGGATCCGTGGATTAAAGTAATTATGTTGTTCCTCAAACCCTTTGTAGATGAATAAAAACATTGTAAATGCCTCATCCCTAGCAACTTGCTCAACCTTCATCTGGCCTTTCCTCATGGCAAGCCTCGTTTCTTTTAAATCCCTTTGAACAGCCTTTATTGTTTCCTCAATTAACTGAAGATAAGGCTCTTTCAGCTTAAAGCCTGCATTATCAATTATGATTCGATCGCGTTCAAGAATGGTTAGTAGCATTGGAAGATACATTGCTTGCTCCAAAATATCGCGGTCTTTCTCTGGAATCCTGGTCATCTTTAAACCCTCTCAGCAGCCGTTATTTCTTCAATCAAGATTCTTCTTTTTTCTTCATCAGTTTCTAAAAGTATATATTTCATTAGCATATCCACTTTATCCACAATTCCTGTAAGTGCCCGGAAAAAACCATCCTGCCATATCGTCACCTTAATCGGTATTGTATTATTAAGTGAATCCATGACTATAAAGCCAATCTCCTCGAATTCCTGCTCATCCAGCTGGGGCTTCTTTTGCTTCTTATCATCAAAGGATATTTGTTTTAGCATTTTTACATGCTCGGGCATGAAGAATGCAGATTGCCATTTCTTTTTTCCGCGATCACGAATCATTTCCTGTCATCTCCTTATACTATAAATTATACAAACATTTGTTCGAAAATCAACTTGAAAACGAACGCGTGTTTGTATATTATTATGTCAAAGGAGCTGAAAATGATGAATTGTTTGTTTAAATACTCACTGGAAAATAAATTACCGATTGATTTAATTTATATGAACGATGCAGGAGAACTCACATATCGGGCAGTTATAGTTAGAAAAATAACCGTGGAGGGCATCCTGGCATTTGATATTGGTAAACAGCAGTTAAGAACATTTAAACGAGTTAACATTTTATCAGCTGCCAAACAACGTAGAAAAAGAGGGATTAGTTATGCGTGATCTATCCAGGAGGCAAAAAGAAACGTTAGAAGCAATAAATCAATATATAATTAAACACAATTATCCACCGGCATTTCGTGATCTTGCAGAGATGTTAGGATTAAAATCATCATCTACTGTTAGTGAACTGCTTCATAAACTGAGGGACAAAGGATATATCAGCTGGGAGCCAACACAACCTAGAACGCTGCGCATAATAAAAACCGCCTCTTAATGAGACGGTTTGTTTTCTTATTCTTTTAATGCATCGTGTTCATAATATTGGTCAGCTACTTCTTCAAATTTATAAACGTCAAAGTTATCCCAGTTGATATCCTTGTTGGATCTGATTCTTAGTTGCAATACTTTAACATCTTCTTCATTGCCGGCAGTATCAACAAGAGGCAAATGCCAAATTAAAGCAGCCTCACTGATTTCATCTTCTTTGAATAACGATGGAAAAATGTCTTTTGATGCAAGCAGCATTTCATCCCTGGTTCGTGGTACCCGACTGTGTTGATCCGCGTTCAAATCAATATTTACAATCTTTTTTCCTTCTCCGGCAACTGCATCCTCCACAGTGTTTATGCTGATTATTCGTTTCTTCCCATCGCTCTTTTCTGCTTCTGTCCCCGTTGTTGAATAGATAGCGGCAGTTACTTTTTCTTCTAAAGATAAGTTCGGCTTTGGCTCTTCTTTTTGGACATCTTCCTGTTTTTCCTCTTTAGGTTCCTCTTTTTCGACAGGTTCACCTCCTGAATACCTTTGACAACCAGCTAATAAAAAGAAGGCCAGTCCCGCAATAATTATTTTTTTCAATCATCTTCCCCCCAATTAATCAATGCATCTACAGTTATACCAAATATACGAGCTAAAATTGCGGATTGTTTCAAATCGGGCTGTGTTTTG
>JAPSLU010000343.1 GCA_031180405.1 Bacillus sp. (in: firmicutes)
TAGCTTCGCAGTGATCATAGTGAAGCCCCCGAACGTTTTTTATCAAAACCATCTAGAGACAGATAGTACCTTAATAGTTTAGAAACAATTGGAAACGATAGGATAATATAAGTCCATAAGATAGATGAAAAATCACTGGTGTATTTCTTTCTTTTTGTATTTTCAATGGTGACAAGCTTACCAATTATTTGATTTTTGTTAATAGGCTCATCTGGACAGAGGTTTGTATCCCCCTTAAGGATAAATTGCTTTTGACAATCGTCTTGTTTTTGAACAGATAGTAAACGATGAGCGATTAATTGACCAGAACTTGAATGAAAAAGGAGAATATCTCCTTTTTTTACATACATCTCATCAAATTGAACAAACCGACATATGTTTCCTTTTTTTATGTAAGGGTACATACTCATTCCGTATGATGGTAAATCCATCCAGCCGTATTTTTTAATAGTCTGTAATAATAACTCAACCATATCCTGATTAAATTGCATGCCGCACCAATCCATATTCTATGAGTTCTTTAAGAAATTCTTCTATATTAATAGAAAGTAATTTATTCTCTATGTGAAATTGTTCCATTACTTGTTGAGTGAGTGTATCAACACTTTGTGGAGTAGCGAGCTGAGACCAGCAATAACCACCCAATTCATTTATCTTAGTTACCGTAAATTGATCTGTATTCATAATAAACCATTCTTCATCAAGTTGAACTGTTTCATAATCTTTACTTTTAACATATTGCCTCATTAAGAAATCATCTCCCAGAAGGTGTTGTTTTTTTGAAAGTATAGGTTATAGACGGGGACATTGCTCACTAATTTCAGTAATAAATGAAATATTTTTTTTGCTTCTTCAGGGGACTTGGTCCAGAAAAATACCTTATCCATTAATTGGAGAACACTGTTAGACTTTTGTAATAAATCTCTCTTATTTATTAAAGATTTATTTAATAATTGGATGCTTTCTAATTTATATGGCTTAGTTAGTGACTGACTATATAATTCACTCCGAAAAGGAGAGTCAAAAACAATTACTTTTTGAGTGGTAATCTTAACAATTGTAGCTTCGTCTGCTAATAAATACCGAGGATATGATAATTTTGCAGCAGTAGATTTACCAGCACCCGAGTGCCCAGAAAAAATATGTGCTGTTTCGTTTTCTATAACACAAGATGAGTGCAGCAATAACCCCCAATTGTGATGTAGGATAAAAGAGCTATACAAATTCATAAGAGCATGCTTAAGTGCGAGTTCATTATTCGCGAAAATAGTCGCACTTGTATAATTAGAATTAATATCTATTAAATAATCTTTTCTTCTGTATGAGACTGAGTCCTGTGATTGAGAGATTACAACATTGTAGTCTACAAAAGGTACTCCGAAATTCCCATTAATTTGTATAGACAGATCCACTGACTCACACGAATCAATAGAATAAAAATTTTGTTCAAACATCTTTTTAAATTGAGATGGACTAGTAACAGTTACTATATGCTCACCAATTTTTAATACATATTTATACATCTTTCTTACCCCTTAGTCTCACACGAGGTCTAACTAGATTGCCACATGTGAGATGTAATTATTACCCTTTACTTTTTTTTCCCTTGACCAGGTGCTCCTGCCCCTCCAGGTGTAGGGTTGGGATTATTTGATGGCCAATTAACACCGTCATTTCCAGTCCCTTTATGATCTAAATTACCTTTTCCGGGGTTCCAACTTTGAGCAGTCTCAAACCGAATAGCTTGATGATCTAGAACCAATGGACGATCATCATTTATTTTGATTTTCATAAATGTCACCTCCTAACCTTATTCTTTATAAAGAACAATTAGAGTGAGGGAATCTCTCTTCTATTGGTAATTCAACACTGGTTGTTCTCAATAAGATTATATATGTTAATGACCTTAAATAAAAGTACAAATTCCGATAGACTAAAATTCTTTTTAAAGAAATTACATAAAAAAATAAAAAGTTGAAAATTCAATATAACGAACACCCCTCCCACAAAAAAGCACAATCAGCAGCCCAAAGCTGCCAACCATGCCCTCATTTATCATTGTCGTTCTGAAGTCTCCATTTATTAAATTCCAAAAACTCTCTAAACTGCTCTTTGGATACCCCTGATTTCATAGCATCCTGTACGAGCTTTGTCCATTCTATGTCGAGCTCTTCTGGATCGGTGTCGTTTTGTTCATTTAAAAGCGTATTTACGGTTACACCAAGTACAGATGAGACCTTTTCTAAAAATTGAACAGAAGGATTTGACTGGAGATTACGCTCAATCGAACTTAGGTAGGATTTTGCAACTCCTGCTCGTTCTGCTAGTTCAGATAGTGATAGATTTTTTTGGGTACGATATTTTTTGATTCTTGGTCCAATCACGTCAAGTCACCTTCCTTATTAAAGCAATTATAACATATAAAGAAGGGGTTGTTAGATATGAAGAACACAATTCGAAAAAAATTTACAGAGGATTAATATTGTCCTCCTTAACTTGCTGCGCCGGCCTTCTTAGCTAAGAATTCTTTTATTTCTTCTACACTAATTCCTACTTCAAGTGCTTCCAAAATTAATTCTACCCATTCACAATCAAGCTGCCCATCGTTTGTTATTTTTTCGATAATCTCCATTTTTTATCCTCCTAAAATACTAATCTGTATTTCAGGCAGCCCAGCCATCATAGCTTGTTTAAACTGTAGACCTGTGACTTTGCGTCCCTATCTTTCAATAGGTTTGCCTTTGTTCTGATTATTTTGTCACCTAATGATACATATTATATTTCTTTAGTCCTTTATTTATGTATAACTAAATAACCATCAACAATTACTATTATAAAAGGGAATTATAATGATGTGTGCTGAACTTTGTCGATGTGTTTAATTTATTTTTCATTAGCTGTAATTTTTACACTCAATTTACAATTGTAGTGGGGAAGTCTTGATTACTAGGTGTTTATAGTTGAGGAATTTTACATTCAAATAATATTCTGATGAGTCATAATAATAAATCTTGTCGAAGGGGTGTTTATTTTTACCTATTGGTTTTTTTCCTAAGCAATTAGTTATAATTGCTTAGGATTTCAATACCCCTTGTGGAGTCAGATAGAAAATCCCGCCATTCTGAATTGAAATATTGATCTGAGGCTCATAAAGCTCTCTTAATGCCTCTTTTTCTACCTCATAGCATTCCGGCTTTTCTTCTAAGTCTTCATAGAAATGATTTAATAGCCTTAAGTCTTCGTTCCATCTTTCTCGAGCTTGATCTGCCCAGGTATGATCTTGCTTGCTGATGTCTTGCAAGATAAATTGCTCAATCCGCTTTAATCCGCTTTGGGGCTTTATAAGTGGTGTCATTGTAAAGCAGAGATCAGGTATTTTGGGAGTTAAGTCTAATTTTTCTAATTTTTGTTGGAAGTCTTCGACCAGGGCACCACTTACTAGATGTAAACCTATCGAATAGAGCTGATCTTTTTTCATATCACATTGATAGGAAACAATGATGTTGACACCGATCCAGGGATGGAGTGGGACGTTTCCACTTTGTGTATTGGCAACCTCAAAAAGTCTAATATAGCTGCCTAATGTTGTTGTCGATTGAAAAATTTGGTGAAGGCGTGGAGCGCCAAAGTGCATGACTTCACCTTTTAGGTCCTTAGGCGCACGGTTTTGGTCGGTGATAAGGGTGAGTTTCATTGGATTTGGGACACCATTTGTTTTCTCAAGGTAGTGCCAATAAAAAGGTCTGTTCATTAATAGCTTATCCATCTCGATTGTAAGTTGGACGGTCATGTAGCCCTGTTGGTTTTCGAGAATATCACAAGAATTTGATGAAAAGAAACTTTCTAAAAAATGATGAATTTGCTCTTGCTGCATGTTGTCTCCACCTTTCTATTTATCTCCGCTAGCTGCTTTTCGCTGTTCTTGTGAGTGCTGAGCATAGTCTAGAATGGATGTTAAATTTTCCATTTTAATCTTCATTTCTCGGTCATTTTTTGAGTGATACATGATGTCTTGGATGTGTTCTTCAAAATTCTTTATTTCCAATCTTGTTAAGATCTCATCAAGATCACCAATAACTTTTTCAAATAGATTAATTTTGTCATATAAGAGAGTTAAAATATGTTCCTCAACGGTGTTCTTTGTTGCCATATTATAAATATTTACATCATGCTCTTGGCCTAGTCGATGAATACGGCCAATTCGTTGTTCTAATCTCATTGGATTCCATGGTAAATCATAGTTAATAATATTATGACAAAATTGAAGGTTGAT
>JAPSLU010000344.1 GCA_031180405.1 Bacillus sp. (in: firmicutes)
AACGGAAGTTATTTGAGAATGCTTCCTCATAGATATTTAGCGCCATAACCTGTGTTGAAGTACCTGGTCCACCTTGTGTTAATGCATACACAACATCAAATACTTTAAATGCTCCATTTAATGTTAAAAAAGAGCAGATCGTAATCGCATGCATAATCATCGGAAGCACTACGTGTTGAAGACGTTGGAATACATTGGCTCCATCAATCATTGATGCCTCTTTTAATTGTTTAGGTACACCTTGAAGTGCCGCCATATAGATAACCATCATGTAACCAATTCCCTGCCATAAGGAAACGATTAATATCGAGTAAAACGAAACCTTTGGATCACCAATCCAAGATTGATCTAATACGGAGAAAATTGCTTTTTTAGATAGTTCTGGGAATACGTTTGTAAAGATAAATGAAAACATTAATGAGCTGATTATTAAGCTAATCATGTTTGGCATAAAGAAGATTGTTCTAAAAAATCCTTTTGACTTTATTCTTGATTCGATTAATAACGCTAATCCTAATGCTGCAACATTTTGTATAACGAATATAAAAACCGTATATTTTAATGTAAACCAAAAGGAATGCCTAAAAGCTGAGTCATCTCTAAACGCTTCAATATAATTGCTAAATCCAACAAAATTATATGTTTTATTCAATCCATTCCAATCTGTGAAACTGTAAATTCCAGCACCAACTGTGGGGATTAAAAGGAATAGTACATAAAAGATGAATGCAGGTAATACGAACAAGATTAACCGTAGGTGTCCGTTGTCCTTTTTAACTCTTTTCTTGGTTGTCGTTATTTCCTTTACAGGACTTTTAAGTTCAGTAACTGCCATGTTCTTCATTCCTTTCACTCTAGGATACTTTTCATTCAATAGGTGTATAATGGGGACTGGCCATAAGGTTTTTGAGGCTATCATACTTAGGGACAGTCCCCACTAACACCAATTCAAGAGACTTATAGTATGAAAGACAGTTTGTGTTAAACTGCCTCTCATTCTATTTCACTATTTTATTTATTTACCTTGTTGTACTCTTGCCAAGCACGATCTAGTCCTTCAATAACCTCTTCTTGTGAAGCATCGTCAGCATAATAGCTTTGGAATAATTTTTCAGAAGCTGATTTTACAGCAGATGGAATTGATGGATCTTGATATACTTTTCCTTCCTCGACATACTTAGCTGATTCCTCTAACCAAGGATACGTCTCAAATGTGTGAACCGTTGCAAGTGGATTGAATCCTAAGCTCTCATAGAATGCACTGGAATCTTCATCATCTAGGATATAGTTAATAAAATCCTTAGCTACATCTTTTACTTTACTTTCCTTAGAAACTGCTAATGATGTTGATGCACCTAAGTTGATAAGTGTTGCATTTTCGTCATCATTGATTGGAAGTGCTGCGACACCAAAGTTAAAGTTTTCATTTGTTGCTAACATAGACTCTGCCATCCATGGGCCTTGAACCCACATTGCCGCTTGACCACTAGCGAATGCAGCAGCTCCTTGATCTTGCCCTACTTCAAATGGTCGATCAGTTCCATGTGCATGCACAAGATCCATAATGTCAAACATACCTGTTAAGTCTGCAAAGGATCCCTTGTCAGCATTCATTCCTTCAATAAAGCCTTTATTGCTTGTATTCTCAAGTGCACCAACTGTTAATGGTAGAAATAACTGTGGAATATATGAATCTTTATAAGCTCTTATAAACGGTGTAATTCCTTTGTCTTCAAGCGCTTTTACAACCGCTTTCATTTCTGTTAACGTTTTTGGTACTTCTAGACCATTTTCCTCAAAGATATCTTTATTGTAAATAAAGCCCCATTGAAGTGTTTCTAAAGGTACTGCAAGTACTTTATCTTCTCTTGATACCATCGGTTTAACTGTGTCATAAAGTTTGTCAACAAATGGTTCTCCTGATAAATCTTCTAAGTAACCTGCTTTATCATAAACCGGAATATCGTTAATAGCATGAATACCGAATACGTCTGGGCTATCTCCTGAAGCAAGTCGTGTTTTTAATAATTGATCTGCTTCATTTACACTTGGAAGCTCCAATTTAACTGTAACATCTCGACCTTTTTCTTCTTTTTGTATTTTAACGAATTGATCAATATACGTTTCATATTGTTCCTTAAATCTTGGCTGCCCAATGAATACCTTTAGTTCTACTTTTTCTGAGCTTCCTCCCTCTCCATCTCCGGAAGAACTACTGCCGCCGGCATTACAACCAGCTAGGATTCCTAAAAATAATACTGCTGCGATCACTAATGTAAGCGCTTTTTTCATTTTCAACTCCCCTTTCATGCTTCTATCATAATCTGTTTTTTAAGTGAATGAAATTGACTATATTAACGCTTACATTTGCACTATTTTAAGTTTTCCGAATTGTTCCAGGCGAACAACCATAGTACTTTTTGAACACTCGGTAAAAATAAGATACATCCTCATACCCAATCATTTCGGCAATAGTCTTATATTGCAAAGTCGTTGTCGTAACCAGTTGTTTCGCTTTCTCCATACGAGAAGAAATAATATATTCCGTTACATTACAGCCATATTTCTTTTTAAAAGCTGTTGTTAAATATTCTTTACTCACAAAGTACTTCTTAGCAATTACTTCAAGCGATATATTTGGAGATGTAGCATATTCATCAAGATATTGTTTAATATCGTCCAAGTTGATTTTTGTTTTTTGCTTTCGGATATCATCTACTTTTCCTATCACTTGTTCACCAATACTTAATTGTGACATTAATTCATGTTCAAGTGATTCTGTCGCACTATATCTCATATCATTCCAATCTAAGCCTAGATCCTCCACTTTCACCTTATGTTCCTTCAAAGTTTCATCAAGCAATAGGAGAAAAACTTGGTGAAGATACATAATAAAAGATGCATCCCTCTTAAGGGTGTCATCTATACTCTCGAGAAACTGATAGATACTTCTTGATAGCTGTGTTGCATTTAATTCTTTTAAAGAAAATGATAATGTTCGGCGAAAAGATTCAATCATATCCTGAACCCCAGGTTGTGTCGCTGTGAAAAACTGGTAACCCACCTGTTGTTGGTCTCTTCTCTTTTTTTCATATACAGCCTTTTTGAGCGCTTCATTCAACTCTATCTCATCTACTGGCTTAGGCAAATATTCAATTACCCCTGATTTAATTGCTTGTCTCGTATAGACGAAATCTTGATAGCCACTTAACACAATCGTTGGAATATCAGAATAATCTTTTTCGATTACTTCTAATAATTTAATGCCGTCAATTCCAGGCATTTTCATATCTGTCATTATAAAGTCTGGTTTTTCAGTCTTTATCTTCTTTATGGCTTCTTCACCATTTGTTGCTTCTATTAATTTTGTTATCTCTAAAGATTCTATATCAACTAAAGCCTTAACCGTTTCTCTTGTCCAACTTTCATCATCTACGATTAATAATGTGTACATATCATTCACTTCCTTTTTGATAAGGCAATCTTATGATTACCTTCGTATACTCATTTTCCTTACTAGTAATCTCAATACCATATTCGTTTCCAAAGTATAGTTTTATTCTTGTATCAACATTTTTTAAGCCAATGCTGGGGTTATGTGAATAATAATCTGTGGAAAGCTTTTCTCTCACCATTTCTAGCTCCTCTATGGACATCCCCATTCCGTTATCCTCAATTACTATTTCTATTTCATCAAACACTTTTTGGATATCTATGTTCAAAACACCTTTTTCAATTTGAGACTCAAATCCATGCTTAAAAGAGTTCTCAATAATTGGCTGAAGTGATAAAAGCGGAATCATTGCATCGTTAACTTGTTCATCAACAAACACATCAATTGCTATGTTTTCTCCAAACCGAACCTTTTGGATATACAGATAGTTTTGTAAATGTTTGACTTCTTCCCAAATATAGACGAGATCTCCTCTCTTATTCGTAATATAGCGAAACATACCTCCTAATCTTTGGGTCATTTCATAGATTTCCTTTGCCCCTTTTTTCAATGCCATTCCAGAAATGACTTGGAGTGTGTTATATAGAAAATGTGGATTAATTTGTGACTGCAGGGCAAGAAACTGGGCTTCACGATTTTCCATCTCACGCTTATAATCCTTCTCAATTAAATCTCTAATTCTATCAATCATTTCTTTATATTTTCTTTGAAGAGTTCCTATTTCATCTGTGCGTTTCGTATCTATTTTCACACTAAAATTATGTTCTTCAACATGCTCCATTTTCTTAGAAAGTGACACAATTGGTTTCGCTACTT
>JAPSLU010000345.1 GCA_031180405.1 Bacillus sp. (in: firmicutes)
CGAATTTATAGATTAATGCATAGATAGGCAGTGAATAGCTATAATGCCAGCCTGTTAAAACGTAATAACCGGCCAAATTAAAAAGGGGTTCACCTACATAAGCGGTTAAAGCACCAAAAAATAAAGGTTTTTTCAAGAAGCAATATGCGGTTTTGTTTGGATGAGGAACATGATACAAACTGGCAACATACAAAAATTAAAAGGTAACCAAGCTGGAAATGAAGGGGTTTCTTTTCCGGAATAATACCAAAGTCCTAGCGCCACACCTACATAATCTAAACATAAAGAGATCAACATGACAGTAACACCACCATAAAGAAGACGATGTGTACTTTCCTTTTTTCTGTAAAATACCCAAAAAACCCAAGGGGCAATGGCTAAAAAAGCAGAACCCCACCAATCCCAATGAAGGAATGTCTCGTCAAGCCATAATCGACCATATTCTTCATGGAGATGATGAAATTCCTCGAAAAATTTATGTACTCTTACTATTTTTTCATTTTTGTCCATATAGATCTCCTCTTAACATTTGCCTTTATTATTTCCTTTTTAGTAGAAAATATATGCGATTGGACGGCTTTCTCCTATCATTAGAAATTTCTTAAGTGAGTAGTTTTCGTTTATTAATGGTAGATACACCTATAAGATAGCTTCATATGGACAAGAAGAGAACTTTTAAGGATCTTGACTTATAACCAAATTTTTAATAATCACTTGCTACATTTGTTACCATCACTATCTGATTTTTTGTGTAAATTTTAGGATATTAATTCTAAAGCTTTATGCTCAATGTAAATGAGAGGATCAAGCATGATAAATCAACGATACCTCTGTAATTAAATTTCTATATTAGTAAAATTAAATTTCAGTAAATTAAAAAAAGTCAAAAATAAAGCGTTTACATTTTTTGTTTTATCATTTAACATACTTAATAAGGGCACTGGATTAAGTTGCTAGGAAAATTCTGTGTAAGGATGCCTTACAAACTTGTCGGAATGATCTAAACCTTACTATATACTTATAAAAAACCAGGAATATAGGGTTTGTACAGATTATACATCGTCATTATTAAAAAACTAAATAAAGGCACTGGAAAAAGAAAGTTGCGAAAAGAGGAAATGGAAATGGATATACAAAGAACAGGGGATCTAAGGTTAATACAGGAGTTAAATCGTTCACTTATTCTTGATACAATTCGAAAACGTGGGGCAATTTCTAGAATTGAAATTGCAAAAACCATTAAGCTAAGTCCTACAACCGTTACCTCAGCTGTGACCGAGCTAATAAATGAAGGGCTAGTTTATGAGGACGGAGTAGGAAGTTCGAGTGGTGGGAGGAAGCCGGTGTTACTTCGTTTTAATCCTAAAGCCCACTCTGTAATTGGTGTATCTATCACGAATTCTTTTATTAGAATTGCAGATATGGACCTTGAAGGAAACATTATAAAAAAAGAAATTCACCCTACGAATAATTGTTTAGGGGACGATATGATTCAACTTTTGTTAGAGATTGTTGACAGATTCACCAGAAATAAGAAGGACCTTGAAAAGTGTCAAGGGATCTCTATTATTACACCAGGGATCGTAGATGCAAATAAAGGAGTCATTTCCTATAACTCAAAATTAAAATTATATGATGTTCAGTTAAAAAAACGAATAGAGGAGAAAACCGGCTTACTCACTTTTGTGGATAATGATGCAAATGCTTACGTTTTAGCAGAGAACTTTTTTGGTTCATTTAGCCATTATAAAGATTTACTCTATGTAACGATTGGCGATGGTGTAGGCTCAGGTATTTTGATCAATGGTTCGATTTATCGTGGTTTTCTTGGAAGCTCAGGGGAGTTTGGGCATACAACCGTTGTTCAAGATGGTGAGAAGTGTGATTGTGGAAATAAAGGCTGTCTGGAGAACTATACGAGTTGGCCAACCATTTATTCAAAAATTGTATCTGCTATTATCACGAGGGGATCAAATACAATCATTAAAGAACTGGCTTCTAACGATTTGAACAAAATAAAGCCAAAGATATTTGTAGAGGCTGTGAATCAGCAAGATGAGCTGGCTTTGGAAATATTAGAAGAAGTTGTAAAATACCTATCCATTGCCCTAACAAATATTGTTCATATGTTTAATCCGCAAGTCGTTATCTTGAGCGGAAGTATCGTTCAGGATAATCCACAGCTATTAAAGCTCATAAATGAAATGGTAGCCGGTAAGGTAATCCCTGTATTAAAAGATAGAGTCAACATCCAAAGCACTTCTCTTGGAGCGGAATTTGAATTACTCGGATCAGCAGCTGTGCTTCTCCATGGAAAGTTTAAATTTGAAATATCTTAGAAGATAAAATCCTTTTAAGGAGGTGGTTCCTAGATTATCACTACATCTTAGCAACGGCAGGTTATTGATTACTTTAAACAGATAGGTATGAAAATTGAAGTTATTAAGGGGTGGAGGGAAATGATGAAAAAGATCATTAGTTGGTTAACTCTTACATTGATGGTGATCTCTTTAGTTGCTTGTAGTTCTAATTCTAGTAGTGGTGAGGAGAAAAAAACGCTGGAGGTTGCATTATGGGATGAAAATGCAAGCGAAGCGGTAGATGCCTCGATCGAAGCATTTAAAAAAGATCACCCAGATGTTGAAGTAAATGTAACATATACACCTTGGGCAGATTATTGGACGAAGTTAAAGACAAGTTTAGGTGGAGGAAGTGGTCCGGATGTGTTCTGGATGAATGGTCCGAACTTCTACCAATACTCGACACAGGGATTAATTAAAAACCTGGAACCATTTATTTCTAAAGATTCTCAATTTAATAAAGATACTTATTTTTCGGCTGTTGTTGATCTTTACTCATTAGAAGGAGAATTATATGCGGCACCTTACTTCGTTGATGCTGTTGGTTTATTTTATAATAAAAAACTTTTTGACGAAGCAGGGGTCGAATATCCGGATGAGTCATGGACATGGGAAGACATAAAAAGTGCCGGAGAAAAACTTACAAACCCTGATAATGGCGTTTACGGGTATGCAGCTCATACTGTCGAGAGTCAGCCAGGATACTACAATCTCATTCACCAAGCAGGCGGTTTTGTTATCAGTGATGATAAAACGACTTCAGGATTTAACACCCCAGAGGCTAAAGAAGCTTTCACCTTTTTACAAGATCTAATTGATAAAGGTATATCTCCATCCACACAATCTCAAATAGAAACAAAACCTGAACAATTATTTATTTCTAATAAACTTGCGATGTTACCTGCAATCAATGTAACAGCTTCAACTTATACAAAGGAACTAGGAGACTCTCTAGGAGTTGCACCTCTTCCAGCAGGAAAGCAAGAAGCAACCATTGTCCATGGTATTGGCTGGGCGATGAATGAAAAAACAAAAGATGAAGACTTAACGTGGGAATTAGTTAAGTATTTAGCAAATGAAGACGGAAACCGCGTCATTGCTGAAACAGGTTTTTCAATTCCAGCGATTAAATCGATGAGTGATGTTTGGAAAGAATCATTACCATCATTGGATTTACAAGTCTTTATTGACGCTCAAGAGTCAGGCGTTGCTTACCCTGTGTCAGAACGTACGGCAGAATGGCAGGATATTGAAACAAAAGAAATTCAAGCGGCCTTTTTAGGTCAACAAACGCTTGACGAGGCCTTAGAGAAAGTTGGAACCGGAATGGATGCCATTTTGGAGGAAGAACAGAAAGAATAAGAGAGTAATATTTATGATAAATTCCGACCGTGATGAGAGAGAAGATGTCAAATATTTTGTTATATAATTGGCTATTTTATTCTCGATCTAGAGTCTAAGCTCTTCCCTTTATGAAATAGAGGGAAGAGTACATAAAATCTAAAGCGGAGGGAGAGGTTTAGTTGGAAAATTCTTTGGCTACAGAGAAAAGGAAGGAACCTGTATTACCAAAAGTGAAAAAAAAGAAACCCAATAAAGAAGTATTGTACGCCTATCTATTCATCGCTCCGACTGTGCTTGGCCTTCTCGTGTTTTATATGTTTCCAGCGATCGCGTCTTTTGCTCTCTCGTTTACTAAATGGAATGGTATTAGTGCCGCAGAATATGTCGGCTTAGAAAATATCATCACATTACTAAGTGATAAATCCTTTATTCGGTCAGTAATCAATACGATTGTGTTTACTTTAGTCTCAGTTCCGCTCTCAGTAATCTTTGCCCTAGCAGTCTCTTTATTACTGAATCAAAGAATGAAAGGTATGATTCTTTATCGTACACTTTATTTCTT
>JAPSLU010000030.1 GCA_031180405.1 Bacillus sp. (in: firmicutes)
TTGCTTAACGGAAACATAATATTTGGTACAATATGGTAGAAGGGAGGGAGCATAGTGAACAAAGGTTTACTCGTATTAGTCATTTTCGTGCTTATGATGCTATTAAGTGCTTGTTCTGAGGCGCCAACACCTGAAGAAAGGTTTTCAGCATACATAAAATTATGGAATGAACAAAAGTTTTCAGAGATGTACGAAAAGCTATCGTCAAGCACAAAGGAGACAATTTCTAAGGAAGAGTTTGTAAGTCGTTATGAAGGTATTTACAAAGACGTTTCTGTTAAGGATCTAAATATTGAATTTAACGTACCTGAAGAGGAAGAGATTGAGAATGGTGCAAGTGAGGTTGAATATCCATTTTCCCTATCAATGGAAACACTAGCAGGTCCGGTCACATTTGAACATAAAGTAAAAATTGTGAAAGAAGAAACTGATGATGGTGCGGATTGGTTTATTACATGGTCACCAGAGATGATATTTCCTCAGCTCAAGGAAAATGAGGAAGTTAGAGTGAGCATTACATCACCAGAGCGAGGTCAAATTTTTGATCAAAAAAATAAGGGTCTTGCTGTAAATGGGTTGGCGTATGAAATTGGAATTGTTCCTGGTAACTTACCGGAAAATCGTGATGAAACATTAAAATCACTTGCAAAATTACTTACTCTAGATGTAAAAGAAATTGAAAATAAATTAACTCAATCCTGGGTACAACCAGAATATTTTGTACCAATTAAAAAAATTGATCCTCAGAACCAGGAACTTTTAAAGAAGTTAATAGCTATTCCATCAGTACAGAAAAAGGATGTACCGGCAAGGCTTTATCCCTTTGGTGAAGCAGCAGCTCATTTAACAGGGTACATTGGTAGCATAACTGCTGAACAACTAGAAGAATTTGAAGAAGAGGGGTATTCCAGTCAATCATTAATTGGAAAAGCTGGTTTAGAACAAGTATTTGAATCTCGCTTGAAAGGGGAAACGGGGTACACCATTTATGTAGATGGAACAGATAAGGTTATTGCTGAAAAAACACCTGTAAATGGGGAGGATATTAAAGTAACCATCGATGGGGAGCTACAAAAACAACTTTTTGACCAATTAAATGGAGAAGCTGGAACAGCTGTTGCATTGGTTCCACTAACAGGAGAAACCTTGGCATTAGTAAGTAGTCCTGCTTATAATCCAAATGAGTTTATTTATGGTCTATCATCATCCCAGTACGATTCATTAGCGAATAATCCGAATAAACCACTAACGGCTCGTTTTAATAAAATCTACTCACCAGGATCTTCTCTTAAGCCCCTTATTACCGCAATTGGTTTAGAAGCAGGCGTAATAAATCCGAAAGAGGAGAAAGAGATAACTGGCCTAACGTGGAGAAAAGACAGTAGTTGGGGGAATTATTCAATTACAAGGGTGTCAGATACCGATTCGAAAGTAAATTTGGAGGATGCTCTTATCTATTCAGATAATATTTATTTTGCTCAATTAGCGTTGGACATTGGCTCAGAAGGAATGGTTAATGGTCTCAAGAAGTTTGGATTTGAAGAAGAAATAGACTTTCCTTTTCCTATATCTACTTCTTCCATTTCAAACGACAACCTTTCAAGTGAACAGCTTTTAGCGGATTCAGGTTATGGGCAGGGGGAAATATTAATGAGTCCTTTTCATTTGACTGCAACCTACACAACCTTTGTTAATGATGGAAATATGGTAAAGCCATATCTAGAGATAAAAGAAAATACGAATACAACACTTTGGAAAGAAAAAATTTCATCCAAAAAGAATACCAATATACTTTTGGAAAGTTTGGAGAAGGTTGTAAACAATCCTAATGGTACTGCTTATGATCCCAAAGTAGAAGGGCTTCAATTAGCAGGAAAAACAGGAACAGCTGAATTGAAACAATCGAAAGATGATCAAACTGGAAAAGAAAACGGATGGTTTGTAGCCGTTAATACTAATAATCCAGAGCTTATTGTTGCGATGATGATAGAGGATGTGAAAGATAAAGGTGGAAGTCACTATGTTGTTCCAAAGGTAAAAGAAGTATTTAAACAATATTTGGCCAACGAATAATGTTGTAGAAGATGACTCTTTTCGTCACAACAATGTGTAGTCAAAGTAAACTTGCATTTTAATGTATTCTGTACTTAATTTTTGTGTCATGATTTTGGCAACATACTAGTCAGTAGGAATAGAAGGCTAAGAACAACTTCTATTCCTACTCGCCTTAACTTGCGACCCGATGCTATAAGTGGTGTGCTTTTCTTACTATTTAGTCACTTTGATAACCAACATCTTTATCAGGATGTGTAAATGGTACCCCATTTGGCTTTCGTTTTTCTTCAATTAATTCTCTATTTTCAGGGGTATTCCAACCTATGTCATTTGTTGGATGAACCCATTGTTCACCAGACATAATTGCTGGGTCAACATCATCGCTCCATTGATTTAGTGGTGAGTGCTCAGAATCATAAAAGCTATCTCCAATTGTAACACCGTAGTCATTCACAAATGGTTCCTTCATCTGAATACCTGTACCCTTCCAAGAAGGTGCATGTATTTGATGTGGCAACGTTTCATCAAGTGAAAATTTATCCTCGTTTTCCCTCTTCATATCCATCACCCTTCTACTAATGTTTAATGTTAGAATGTCCAACGATTTTGGTTCTATAGAAGGCTAAAAATGGAGGGAAGCTTCATTTTCCGATTTCTTCCTATGATAGAAAGGTGGTGTTAGGGAGAAAGTATAGGGGTAGCATCTTAAATAAAGGCTGTATTCACTAAGTCAAACAAACAATTTGAGGTGAGAAAATTGAAGAGAAAAGCTTTTAGAAATCAAGCAGTCAAACATAATAATACTCCGACTGAAAGTCTTCCTGATGTAGAATTTGCAGAAATTAATGATGATGAGAATCCCATGAAGGGTGCTAACCGTAATTCTAAGCATGGGAAGCAAGGGAAGTCTTCATGAAACATAAAAAGGTAAAAAGTAAAGATATGCAAAATCATAAAATTCCTACCCCAAAGGATTTACTACAAGAGGAATTCGGTCATGAAATGGGAGATGTAAATGCATCTCAAATATATGGAACACTTGCAGGGAATAAGAACAATAAAAAGAATAAGAAATAAATAAAAAAGTGAGAGGAAATCTCTCACTTTTCAAATTATCCTACCTGAGATTCCATCTCGCTTGATAAAGCTGTATAAACAGTTGTCTTGGAGTTAATCGTATCATAATGAACCAGAATAAAGGATTCTTCTTCGATAATTGAACCTGTTTTAAGGTAGCGATGTAAATTAAATGGTAATGATTCAAGAACAGTGTGTTTAAATAGATCTTTTTCTGTTAGTTTCTTTCTTGCAAATTCTTCACCTAATAATAATGGGTTTTCTAAAATAGTGTGATAAATTTTACTACGCTCTTGTTTTGATAAAGTATCATTCCACCAAGGTTTACGAGGCTTGTACTTTTGATTACGTAAATAATCGTATTTCATAAACCCACTAGCGATCTGTACTTGGTCTTGTTTAGAACTGCCAAGAAAATCAAAAAGATGTTTATAAAGATCTTCTAGTTGATGTCCAATTCTTGTCCAGCCTTTTTCATCCCAAAAAGTTCCGAAGTCTTGGAAAAAATCAAATGGTGTAGGGAATACCTTTGTTACCAAATATTCAATCGTCTCATCCATACGGTGGTCATTCCAATATTTCTCAAGAACATCCTCAACTTGTTTAATTTTTGTAATGTCCTCAAATGAGAGAATATTGTTTTTTAGAATTTCATATGGAGAATGGTCCATATAGACGTACCCATGATCTTTTGCACGAAGTCGTAGGCCTGTGCCTCTTAACATCTTTAAGAAACCAAGCTGAAGCTCTTCAGGACGTAATTCAAATACGTCATTAAAGGTTTTCTTAAACGAATGATAATCTTCCTCGGGTAAACCAGCAATCAAGTCAAGATGTTGATCGATTTTTTTACCTTCTTTTACCATTGTGACGGTTCGAGTCAGCTTGCTAAAGTTTTGTCTTCTCATAACTAGTTCATTTGTTGCATCGTTAGTTGATTGAACCCCAATTTCAAATCTAAATAAGCCACTAGGAGCATTGTCATTTAAAAATTGGATAACCTCTGGCCTCATAATATCAGCAGTTATTTCAAATTGAAACACAGTACCCGGCTTGTGTTCATCGATTAGAAATTGGAACATCTCCATCGCATAACTACGGCTGATATTAAATGTTCGATCCACAAACTTGATCGTCTTTGCCCCATTTTTCATCAAAAATCGAATATCTTCTTTTACTTTTTCACGATCAAAGTATCGAACACCCACTTCAATGGAGGATAAACAAAACTGGCAACTAAATGGACAACCCCGGCTTGTTTCAATATATGTGACACGCTTTGAAAGATGTGGTAAATCTTCTTTAAAGCGGAATGGAGAAGGTAACGTTTTTAAGTCAATTTTGTTGCGCTGTGGTTTAATGTGTATTGTTGCATCCTCGCGATATGCAATTCCACTTACATTTGCAAAGTTTTGTTCACCGTGTAATTCATCTAATAATTGCTTAAAAGATTGTTCACCTTCACCAATAATGATTATATCAACCTCAGGGATTTTCTCCATCCATTCTTTTGTATCGTATGTTACCTCAGGTCCACCTAAAACGATAATAAGAGAAGGGTTGATCTTTTTTAACATTTTGATCACTTTAATAGTTTCTTCTATATTCCATATATAACAGCTAAAGCCAACAATCTCAGGTTTTTTTGCATGAAGGTCTGTTATGATATTCATAGCAGGGTCTTTAATTGTGTACTCAGCTAATTCAATATTATATTCGGGCTCGGCATATGCTTTTAAATACCGAATCGATAAACTTGTATGAATATATTTTGCATTTAACGTTGATAAAACAGTTTTCATTTATACACCACTTCTATCTAGTTTTATAAGAAATATTGCCTAAGTTCCGCAATCAATTATTAATTGTACCATAAATAATTCAGGAGAGTATATAACCACAGTATGGAAGGTATCCCAACCTTTTAAACTTGAAAAGGGACATTCTCCTTTATTAGGAAATGTCCCTTTTTATGAAAGAGGCTACTTATTCATTGGAAATGCTTTTAAATAAAACGAAGGCTTCAACTCAATAAATGGACTCGTAAGTTCTTTTACAACCCTTGTCGATAGCACAGCAGTTAATAGAATGGCTAAAAAAGTAAGCAAGGCAATACTTTGATAATCTCCTAACCATCCTATAGCATCGCTGCTTCTCAAATATTGAATGATAAACCCATGTAACAGATACACATAAAATGTTCTTGTACCCCACTCTGTATAAAAAGCATAGTTGGTAGGAACTAAAGCTAAAAAGCTAAGAGATGTAATCAAAGTTAATGTGTAAAAGCCTATCCGAATAAAGGCGTTTAAAATGGAAGGCTCCCCAAACTGTGAATAAGGCTTTGAACCAAACAACCATTCATAATCAAAGTCTAAGTAAAAATAAGAAATAAATGTGACCGATAATAATATCACGGCAACAGTTCTAACGTTACGTCTTGTAATCATATCAAAATGCTCTTTTTTTAAGTAAAATCCAATCAAGAATAATGGGAAAAACACAAATGTTCTGGATAAGCTTAAATAATTACTAACTCCATCAAAATATCCAACTGCAATTCCAAGTGAAAATGCAATAAATAAAGCCCATTTTGCAGAAAGTTTTGTTGCTCCAAACAAGAACACATTCCAGTAAAATAAGCTAACAAGAAACCATAAGGACCAATGAGGATCCAAAGGATCTAGAACACTCGCACCTTGCTTTTCTATCACAAAATAGTAAACAGAGTAAATGCCCTGGAATATAAGGTAGGGTAAAATCAGCTTTTTCGCAATTTTGCTAACATAACCTTTTTTATTAAACCCTTTAGCAAAATAACCAGAGATAAGAATAAAGGCTGGCATATGAAACGTGTAGACGAATTTATAAATCGTCATCATTATATTACTCTCATCTATAAATGGTCGGATAATATGACCAAAAACAACTAAAAAAATCAAAAAAAACTTTGCATTATCAAAATAACTCAAACGATTCTTCATTTATTCACCATTCCTCTTGAAGTAGTAAATCGTAAAATTATCTTATTTAATTCCCATTTGTGGTTAGGGATAAACTTTTTTACAAAAAATGAGATTAAAGTACTTATTACATTACTTTCGTCTTAGCTTGTCTTTTTATTAGGGACGTAACAAAGCTGTCATCTACATGTAAAAGGAATGACAGCTTTAGACAAGGATTTTACGATCTAATCGAAAAAAATGCAAAATTATCTTCCTATATTACATCAGAACAAGTAAAAAAGAAACAATTTCTATCATTTTGTAGATAGGTGAAGGACTATGAGAGAACTTGTAGAATAGAACTTAAAGAAGAAAGTTTGTCGTCATTAGGGGTGAAAGAATTGAAGGAGACGATAGAGGACCACGAAATCGTTACTTTGAAGGGACAATTAGCTAAATTAGAAGAAGAAAATAAAATGTTAAAATTAAAATTACTGCAGCACGAAAACATTTTAGAAGGTGCATTAGATGCTGTAGCTATTTTTGATGAAAATATGAAGTTCATTGATGTAAACTCTGCTGCATGTCATATGTTTCAGTTACAGAAGACAGAGTTATGTCAAAAGCGTTTATATGATTTCCTTACGTTAATTCCTAAAAATGAGTTAAATCGTGTTATGGACGCCATTTATCAGGATGATCCAAGTAGGAATGAATTAATCGTAAAGTTAGATAATGGACAGGTTAAATTTTTGGAGATTTCTGTACGAAAAAAGGCGATCAATGGTTACGACCTAGCGATGATTAAAGATGTCTCGTTTAAGAAAAAGTTAGAACGCGAGAGAACTATTAATGAACAGCTTTTCAAGGACCTATTTCATCGTGCTGTTGATGGAATCGTAATCTTTGATCAAGAAGGAGCGTTTATTGATGCTAATAGTTCATTTTGTACAAGCTTTAAGATCAATAAAAATCAGTTAAATTCGTTTGTATTAGGTGATTTTATTGATAAACAAGATCTATATAAACTAGATCGACTCTGGAACATGCTCAAAGATAATGGCAGTGCAAAAGGTGAGCTTCCGGTTTTGCTTAAGAATGGCTGTAAGAAAGTATTTGAGTTTACCACGACTTCAAATATTATTAATGGTTTCTATATGGCAATTATGCGTGATATTACTGAAAAGCGATCTATGGAAATGAAGCTATATAAAAGTGAAGAACGTTTTAGAGAAATTTTCGAGAACGCAATAGATGCTATCATGATCTGGGATAAAAACGGTCAAATCTTGAAAGTTAACCAAGCGGCAAGTAGAACATTTGAATTGAGTGAGACAGAACTTGTTCAGAGAAATATATTAGACTTTGTGAATCAAAGCTCCACTAGTTTTCAACGTGTGAAAAAAGAATATTTTCAAACAGGGGCAATAAGAGAAGAATTGCTTTTTCATATGCCAAATGGTCAAAATAAGGAACTTGAATTCACATCAAAAATGGACATTTTAGATGGACATCATCTTACAATCTTTCGTAATGTTAGTGAAAGAAAACAAATGGAAAAAATATTAAGGGAAAGCGAGCATAAATTTAGAAACATATTTAACGCCGCAATGGATGGAATTATATTATTTAATAATGATTTTGAAATAATTGAGGCAAATCCAACAGCTAGAAAAATTTTAAATCTATCGACATCTGATATAAAATCATATAAAATATGTGACATTCTTTTTTCAAAGATGGATGACCTTTATCAAGAATTTGAGTTGGATTCTTATGAAGCAAAAACGCAAGAAATCATTTATACCTTTGATAATGGTGAAGACAAGATTTTAGAAATATCATTAAAACATCATATCAATGAAGATATGAATTTAGCTGTTTTTCGTGATGTGACTGAAAAACGAGAATTAGAGGAGCAACTGCGGAAATCTGATACATTAAATGTAGTTGGAGAGCTTGCAGCGGGAATTGCCCATGAAATACGAAATCCGATGACAGCTCTAAAGGGTTTCATCCAGCTTCTAGAAGGAAGTGTAAAGGATGATTTTTCGATGTATTTTAATGTGATCACGTCTGAGTTAAGTAGAATTGAATCGATTATAACTGAGTTCCTTATTCTTGCAAGACCCCAGGCGATTCAATATTCTAAGAAAGATCTAGGTATCATTATGAGAGAAACAACCGAATTACTAAATGCACAGGCCATTTTAGTAAACGTACAAATGATGCTTGAAGTCGAGGAAAACCTTCCATTAATTTATTGTGAGCCGAATCAGCTCAAACAAGTGTTTATTAATGTGTTAAAAAATGCGATCGAAGTGATGCCAAATGGTGGTCAAATTGATGTGAAAATTAGACAGAAGGATATAGATAACCTATTGGTGTCTATAACAGATCGGGGTTCAGGAATATCAGAAGATAAAATAAAACGTTTAGGTCAACCTTTTTATACAACAAAGGAAAGAGGAACGGGTCTCGGCTTAATGGTAAGCTATAAAATTATCGAAGAGCACCAGGGCCAAGTTGACGTTGAAAGTGAAGAAGGGAAAGGAACGACCTTTCATATTTCGTTGCCAATTAGGCAGTAATTTTTATAGAGGTTGCTTTAAAATAAACAATAGTGTAAATGAGGTTTTTTTATAAATGTTGTATTATCGCTATTATGATTCACCACTTGGGAGACTAACAATTGTTTCTACCAGTGAAAAAATAACTCATTTGTTTTTGACAACTGAACAATTTGATTCTTTTAGGACCGGAATAAGATTGATTCAGGATGATCAAATTAAGGTGCTAGTTAGAGCAATTGAGCAATTAAATGAATATTTTCATGAAAAAAGAAAGCAATTTGATTTACCATTTGAATTTGTTGGAACTGAATTTCAGAAAAAGGTATGGAAACAGGTAAGTGAGATTCCCTTTGGTAAGGTTTGGAGTTATCAAGATGTCGCAATAGGGATTGGGAAACAAAATGCAGTTCGAGCAATCGGCCAAGCCAATAAAGCAAACAAGCTTCCAATTTTTATTCCGTGCCATCGAGTAATAGGCAAAAATAAGCGGCTAACCGGATATGCTGGTGCTAAAACGGAATTAAAGGCTATCCTTTTAACACATGAAAATATCTCATTTAAAGAATAGTAAATGACTTGTCACATTCTTGACCTAACAACATATTATTTCAGTAAGAGAAAAAAGTTGCGTGAGGGAAAGAAAGGGGCAAGTTATATGTGGACTCAGCAAAAACGTCCAAATAAAGTATATTTTTATACAACTATATTAACAAAGCTAAACATTTTAACAAAACAACAAAAAAAAGAACTCTTTAAGAAAATTGAAGAGTTCAAGTATTAGAAAAGCAGAAAGTGATTACTTTCTGCTTTTTATTTTTAATTAAGTATTAAATAGTTTGGAAATCTCTTCCTTAAAATCACCTGATAAAATACCTTTTTCGGTAATAATTCCAGCGATTAAAGCATTTGGTGTAACATCAAATGCTGGATTAAATACTTTAACTCCTTCTGGAGCAACTTTAACACCATTAATTTGTGTAATTTCTTCAGAATTACGTTCTTCAATCGGTATTTGATTACCATCTTCGATCGAAGGATCAAAGGTTGATAAAGGTGCTGCAACATAAAAAGGAATATTAAAGGCTTTAGCAAGTAATGCTAGATTAAATGTTCCGATTTTATTTGCCGTATCACCGTTAGCAGCAATTCGATCGGCTCCGACGATAATAGCCGAGATATTTTTTGATTTGATCGTATGTGCAGCCATGTTATCTGTAATTAATGTAACGTCAACACCTGCTTGCATCAATTCCCAAGTTGTTAGACGTGCCCCTTGTAGGACAGGTCTTGTTTCACATGCATATACACTTAAGTTAATATTTTTTTCTTTTGCTAGATAAAATGGTGCAAGAGCTGTACCGTATTTTGCTGTCGCAATCGAACCGGCATTACAGATTGTCATAATTCGATCTCCATCTTTAAAAACAGATAGAGCATGTTCACCTATTGTTTGGCATACTTTTTCATCTTCAGTTTCGATTGATATGGCTTCGTTTAAGATTGTTGACCTTGCAACATCAATCGTTTTAACTCCAGAAACACTGTTCATTAGGCGATCTAACGCCCAAAATAAGTTCACTGCTGTCGGTCTGGAGCTTGCTAGGTAATCGCGATTATTTTTTAGATTATGATGAAAGTCCTCAATCGTATTAGATTTATCCTGTAGTGAAGCAAGTGCTAAGCCATATGCAGCTGTGATGCCAATAGCAGGCGCTCCTCTTACCTTTAAAGATTGGATAGCGTCCCAAACGTCCTCAATCGTTTTTAGGTCAAGGTATTCAGTTACTTGAGGGATTTTTTGTTGATTCAATAATGAGATATAGTTTCCCTTCCAGATGACTGAACGGGGGATGACGAAATTTTCTGTTGACATTGTTTAAAAAAGCTCCTTTTATTGCTAGATTTACGTGTTTATTCTATCTTAGCAAGTATTATTAGTTAACTGAAACGGCAGTTTGTTTTGCGAATGCTTTAAACTGCTGTGGATGATTGATTTTTTTCCTATTTTTGATTAATTTACTACCTAGTGAAAGAGCGATTTGTTTTGTCGCAATTCTTCTTTCATAAGGTTCAATTGTATCTAAATCAGCAACATGTGCTAAACCGATCGAGCGACGGATTATTTCACAACCAGCAAACCCAATAGCTTCTTCAAAGATCTCGCCTAGAACATGTTCTAAGTAACCGTCTGTTTTTGTGAAAATTTCCAATGCATCTTTGTTCCAAGCAGCAGAAAATTCCCTCGCAAATACATTCCACGTTGTTTCAATATGCTGATAGATAACATCTTGTTTCTCAGGGTCACGGGACAGTGCGTTAAAGAGAAGGTTAGCAAATACTTGACCAACGTCAAAGCCGATTGGTCCAAAATAAGCAAATTCAGGGTCGATAATTTTCGTTTCATATTCATCGGCAAACATACTACCTGTATGCAAATCCCCATGAACTAGTGCTTCAGCTTTTGTTAGAAAGAGCTGTTTTAATTTTGCTACTTCTAGCTTCAATTCTTGATCGTTCCAAATTCGTTCAACATCCTGTTGGAGATCTGCTTCATAGTCATTTGTTTCATGATCAAAGAATGGATCTGTAAACACTAGGTCTTCAGTTATTTTACAAAGATCTGGGTTAATAAATTGTTTGACCAATGACTTTTTGTAATGTTGATTTAAACCATAATCAGATGTATAAAATAATGTTTTTGCTAAGAATTCTCCAACATGCTGAGATAATAGTGGTAATTCTTTTCCATCAATTAGGGCTGCTCTAGCAATTTGTAAATGTGATAAGTCTTCCATAATTGTGATAGCAAGAGATTCGTCCGAATAAAACACTTTTGGTACATACTGAGGAACAAATTCAGCTTGTTTTAATAGAGCATTTGTTTCGATTCTTGAACGATCAAGTGTTAAAGGCCAGCTTTCCCCAACGACTTTCGCATATGGTAAAGCCTGTTTAATGATAATGCTTTCACCAGTATTATTATCTATTACTTTAAAAACAAGGTTTAAATTTCCATCTCCAATTTCATTACAGGTCAATTGGCTATTTTCATCTAAAAGTTGTAACTTTTTTGCTAATGCAATTGCTCCGTTTTCATTTAATGGTTCATAAGCTGATGATTTTTTGTTTGCGCACATAATGAACTACCTCCAAGATATAATTTTAATGGAGGCTTCTCTAAAAATAAGAAAAGCCTCTTTCCAGATTGAAAGAGGCTTGAAGTGTTAGCTTCGCACCTCTCATCTTTCAGAAAGTTTCCTCTCTGATGGAATTAGCACCGTGCCCTACTGGTAATCTACCAGATTTATTTCATAAGATTTAAAAATGAAATACGGTCGGTTGCTGCGGCGTCATAGGGCCAAGTCCCTCTGCCAACTCTTGATAAGAGATTATTTTTTTATTAAAGGTTAATTAATTTTAGTAAGTTATTAAAGTTTTATTAGAAAAATATAACGCTTGATTAGGATATTACCAATGTTCCTAAGATTTTGTCAACAGTATCTTTAGAATTGCCTAAATATTTGCGAAGTTTCCCAATGTGATGTATATACATTTATTATTTATAATATTCAGGAAGGCGATCATTAAAGATCGGGATTTGGCTACGAACTTGTTTCACCATTTCTGAATTAATTTCAGCTGATATCATTCCGGGATTTTCATCTGCTTCAGCTAAAATATTCCCCCAAGGATCAATGATGAGAGAGTGGCCTGCAAATTCATTATCAGGATCAATACCTGAACGATTGCATGCTATAACATAGCATTGATTTTCAATTGCTCTACTGAGAAGAAGTGTTTTCCAATGATGAAGGCGTGGCATTGGCCATTCGGCTACAACAAATAACACCTCTGCCCCTTCTGTTGTATGAGCACGAACCCATTCAGGAAAGCGAATATCATAGCAGATGAGACCAGCGCTTTTTAATCCAGCTAGATCAAATAAACCTTTCTCTTGTCCTGCTGTTAAGAAGTGATGCTCATTCATTAACTTGAAAAGGTGAAGCTTGCTGTATTCGTGGATAATTTGTCCAGACTTGTCCACGATAAACATCGTGTTTGTTACCTTTTCATCACTCATTTTAGCAACTGAACCACCAACTATATGAACTTGGTATTTTTTTGCAAGATCAATTAAAAATGATTTTGTCCTTTCTCCTTCTTTATCAGCAATTTCGTCTAATCGAGTTAGGTCATATCCTGTTGTCCATAACTCTGGCAAAACGATGATTGTAGATTTTTCTTGCTTCACAGCTAATGCAATCTTTTCTTCAGCCTGATGATAATTGAAGTCAGTGTCACCGAATTTGATATCTAATTGAATACAAGTAATGATAGGTTTCATATGATTCACACCTTCAATTTTAAATTTTACTTTACAAGTTGATTCTAACAATATATGATTTGTGACTAGAATTTCAAGAATTTTTTGAGTAGGTGTAGAAAATGAAAGTTTTTGAGCAATCCGATTTATTGAATACTTTACCGAAACAGTTTTTTGCTAGTCTTGTCGCTAAGGTCAATAAAATAATTGAGCAAGGACATGATGTGATAAACCTTGGTCAAGGGAACCCAGATCAACCAACACCTGAGCATATTGTAAAAGCGATGGAAAAAGCAGTTAAAAATCCTAATTATCACAAATACTCTCCATTTCGTGGTCAGGAATTTCTGAAGGAAGCTGTCGCAACCTTTTACAAAAGAGAATATGGTGTAGAATTAGATCCTCAGACAGAAGTTGCAATTCTATTTGGAGGAAAAGCTGGTCTAGTAGAGGTTCCTCAATGTTTATTGAATCCGGGGGATGTTGTGCTAGTGCCAGATCCAGGCTATCCAGATTATTGGTCTGGAGTAGAATTAGCTCGTGCAAAGATGGAAATCATGCCGTTACTTGAAGAAAATAAGTTTTTACCAGATTATAAAGAATTACAGAATGAGGTAGTTGAACAAGCGAAATTAATGTTTTTAAACTACCCGAATAATCCAACTGGGGCTACGGCATCAGAAGAATTCTTTGAAGAAACCGTTAAGTTTGCAGAGGAACATAGTATATGTGTTGTTCATGACTTCGCATACGGAGCAATTGGTTTTGATGGAAAACGACCGAAGAGCTTTTTACAAACAAAAGGGGCAAAAGATATCGGTATTGAAATTTATACGTTTTCTAAAACCTACAATATGGCTGGTTGGAGAATTGGCTTTGCTGTAGGGAATCCTTCTGTCATTGAAGCACTAAATCTATTACAAGATCATATGTATGTGAGTGTATTTAGTGCGATTCAAGAAGCTGCTGCACATGCCTTATTAAGTCCGCAAACATGTGTTGAAGAATTGAATGCTCGATATGAATCTAGGCGGAATGCATTAATTGAGGCTTGTGAAGAAATTGGCTGGAATGTAACAGCTCCATCGGGATCTTTTTTCGCCTGGTTACCAGTGCCTAGTCAATTTGAATCATCGCAAGCATTTTCTGACTATCTTCTAGAGAAGGCTCATGTTGTAGTTGCTCCTGGTATTGGTTTTGGAGAATTTGGGGAAGGTTATGTCAGAGTTGGCCTTTTAACCTCTGAAGAAAGATTAAAGGAAGCAGTTGAAAGAATAAAAAGATTAAACATTTTTTAGGATAAGTAATTTGGTTGATTACTCCAATCGTTTTTATATTGACATGGTAAAAGTGTTCTGTCATAATTTTTATTAATTTCAAAAAATGAACGTTTCGTTCTTATCAAGAGCAGGTTGAGGGACTAGCCCGATGAAGCCCGGCAACCGACTTAACACAAGCTGTTAAGCACGGTGCTAATTCTTGCAGCATTCGCTGATAGATAAGGGAGATTGCTTATGTGCGTAAAAGAAGCCTCTTTGATCTATTCAAAGAGGCTTTTTTACGCTTCAAGAAGCAAACTAACTCAACAAAGAGAGGAAGCTGAATTTTTGAACGAAATGTTCAAGAATGAAAAAAGAATCAAATGCAAAAACGACTGAAAAATGTTAGAATTAGCATGATAAATAGCAAGATTTAGAAAAGTCAGACGGATTAAGAAAGTAGGGTTCTCAGTGAGTGAAGTTATTGCTACATATCTTGTACACGATGCCAAAGGTGATTTGCATAAAAAGGCAGAAGGTATTGCATTAGGCCTAACTATTGGTTCATGGACAGATCTACCTTTGCTTGAAAAAGAGCAGCTAAAAGCACATAAAGGCCGTGTATTAGAAGTAAGTCAGCTAGAAAGTTGTGAAAAAACAAATCAATACCTTGGAAAATCTGTTACAAAAGGTATCATCAAAATTGCTTATCCGAGCTTAAATTATAGTCATGATCTACCAGCTATCTTAACAACCGTCTTCGGAAAGTTATCACTAGATGGTGAGGTGAAATTACTTGATTTAGAGCTATCGGATAAGGTGACAGCTGCATTCCCAGGCCCTAAGGTAGGTGTTTCAGGGATTCGTGAATTACTAAATGTTCACGATCGGCCACTACTTATGAGCATTTTCAAGGGTGTTATTGGAAGAGATTTAACCTACTTAAAAGAACAGCTTAAGGAGCAGGTTTTAGGTGGTGTGGATATAGTGAAAGATGATGAAATACTTTTCGATAATCCGTTAACACCTTTTGAAGATCGAATATCTGCTGGTAAAGAAGTGCTACAGCATGTGTTTGAAGAAACAGGACATAAAGCGTTGTATGCGGTCAACTTATCAGGGAAAACATTTGATCTTAGAGAAAAAGCGAAAAGAGCGTCTGAGCTAGGGGCAAATGTCTTACTTTTTAATGTGTTTGCATATGGACTCGATGTTATGCAAAGCTTAGCAGCAGACCCTGAAATTACTGTTCCAATCATGGCACATCCTGCTGTGAGTGGTGCTTCAACGGCATCTAGCTTATACGGCTTCTCAAGCTCTTTATTATTAGGAAAGCTAGTACGACTGTCTGGTGCTGATTTCTCCTTATTCCCATCTCCTTACGGAAGTGTTGCTTTAGATCGTAACGAAGCGATAGGAATTGCAGAAAACTGCTTGAGAGAAGAGCGTTTTAAGCAAGCCTTCCCAGTTCCGTCAGCAGGTATTCATCCTGGCCTAGTACCCCTATTGATGAATGATTTTGGTGTTGATTCAGTAATAAATGCCGGTGGTGGTATACACGGTCATCCAAACGGAGCGATCGGTGGTGGACAAGCTTTCCGTGCTGCAATTGATGCAACACTTGCAGGTGTTACATTGAAACAAGCAGCCGAAAAAAGTGAGGATCTGAAGATTGCGATAGATCTTTGGGGTGCCAAAGAGGTGAGCAAATGAGTGACAAAGTAATTATTTGTGACTTCGATGGAACAATCACTGAAACAGATAATATCATTGCGATCATGAAAAAATTTGCCCCACCAGAGTGGGAAGATCTTAAAAATGGTGTACTTTCACAGGAAATTTCGATAAAAGATGGAGTAGGGAAGATGTTTCAATTGCTTCCTTCTACATCAAAAGAACAAATTGTAAAGTATATCTTAAGATCAGCTGAGATTCGTGCAGGTTTTAAAGATTTTGTTCAATACACGAGAGAAAACAATATCCCACTTTTTATTGTTAGTGGGGGTATAGATTTCTTTGTTTATCCACTTCTTGAAGGATTAGTAAATGAAGAACAGATTTACTGTAATGTTGCTGATTTCTCAAATGAGAAGATTCAAATTGAGTGGCCGAACAGTTGTGATGTTTCTTGTACGAATGAGTGTGGTTGCTGTAAACCATCGCTCATCCGTAAGCTTACAAATGCTGATCAGAAGAAGATTGTGATTGGTGACTCGATAACTGATTTGCAAGCAGCAAAATTGGCTGATCTTGTCATTGCAAGAGATCTTTTGTTAGAAAAGTGCAAGGAGCTACACTTACCGCATCAGTCATTTACAACCTTTTATGATGTTATGACCATTCTTGATCAGTTAGAGGAGGTGAGCGCATGAGTCTATTACTACAACGCTGGGAAGAATTAGCTGATATTAAAAGAGTATTAGCGAAGAGGGATTGGTTTCCAGGTACAAGTGGAAATTTGGCCATAAAAGTTAGTGATAAGCCCATTAGCTTTCTTGTTACTGCAAGTGGAAAAGATAAAACAAAGGAAACGAATGAAGATTTCTTGCTTGTTGATGGTCAGGGGCAGCCTGTAGATGACACACATTTAAAGCCATCAGCGGAAACACTTTTACATGTTGAGATATTTAATAAAACCAATGCAGGATGTAGTCTTCATGTACATACCGTAGATAACAATGTCATTTCTGAGCTTTATGGTGATCAAGGCCAGATAACGTTTAAAGGTCAAGAAATTATCAAGGCATATGGCTTGTGGGAAGAAAATGCAGAATTTACGATTCCGATTATCTATAATCACGCTCACATCCCTACATTAGCAACTGAGTTTAGTGAGTTTGTTAAAAAAGACGCAGGTGCTGTCCTGATACGTAATCATGGGATTACTGCATGGGGAAGAGATGCTTTAGAGGCTAAGAAGTATTTAGAAGCTAGTGAATTTTTATTTTCCTATCATTTAAAACTGTTGTCATTAAAAGCATTAACTTATAATAAATAATATAAATTGGAGGAGAAAAATATGGCAGTTATTAAAGTAAGAAATACGAAAGAAGTAATTGAAGGTCAAGAACAGGTTTCTGCATTTTTAGAAAAACAAGGTGTTCTATATGAGCATTGGGATATGAGCAAGCTTCCATCACATCTAGTAGAAAAATTTATTCTAAGTGATGAAGAAAAGTCAGAGATACTAACTGCTTACAAAGCTGAAATTGAAGATTTAGCTGGAAGAAGAGGCTACAAAACATGGGATATCGTTGCTTTATCTGATGCAACCCCAAATATTGAAGAGCTTCTAAAGAAATTTGAGAATGTTCATACTCACACGGAGGATGAAGTGCGTGCAATTACGGCTGGTCATGGAATCTTCATCATTAAAGGTGATGAAGAAACAGGTTACTTTGATGTTGAACTTGAAGCTGGAGATGTGATTTCAGTACCAGAAGGAAATCCACATTTCTTTACATTAATGGAAGATCGTCAAGTTGTAGCTGTTCGTCTATTTATTGAAACTGAAGGATGGGTTGCTCACCCTTATCAAGAGGAAAAAGAATTAACTAAATAAAATAGAAATATGCGGAGAAAGTTTATTTGAATTTTCTCCGCTTTGGTATTTAGTGTAGGTTTTGTAAGTCTCTTTTTCTTTTGATTAGCTCCTGAAAGGTAAGATCTAACTCCTGGTATTTTGATGAATCAGGTGTTAGAGAACTTATCTCACCAAGAACAGCGGAAATTTCTGTGTTGACTCGTAATAATTCATCTTCTATCTCCTGCTTATTTGAAGTATTGTGTTGCTGTTGGAAGCTGTTTCTTCTAGCTTCATAATCTTCAATAGTCATTTCTACTCTTTTAATTTTCTGTTCCTCAAAAACAAGTAGCTTTTCACAAACATGTTGTAAAAAATAGAAATCATGTGATACAACAAGGATTGTACCTGCAAACTCTGAAAGTGTTTTTTCTAATTGATTTCGAGTAGCTAAATCAAGGTGGTTTGTTGGTTCATCAAGGATGAGAACATCGTATTCATTTAAAAGCATGTTAGTTAACTTTATTCTAGTACGTTCACCTAAACTTAATGATCCGAGAGGTTGGTTCAGCTTCTTAGCATCTATACCCATATTTGCTAAAGTTGTTCTTGCCTTTAAAAGCTGATCACGTTCTGTTAGCTGTAGCACCTCTAGTCCAGTTTGATTGACATCCATATCACCAACATCTTGACTTAAGCTAGCGACCTTAAGAGTAGAACTAATCGATAGCTGGCCTGATGTGAGAGACTCTTCACCTAATAATATTTTTAAAAAAGTTGTCTTCCCAGAGCCATTTGATCCATAAATACCAATCTTTTCACCATGATTAATGTAAAAATGGCTATTGCGAAACAATGTTCTAGCTTGAAAAACCTTAGAAAGGTATTTAGCTTCAATTATTCGCTTTCCTCTCTTTTTGGATTTTTCAAATTGAAAATGCACAGTTTTTTCCTCTGATGGTTTTTCTATATTTTTTTCTAATTCTCTCGATAACCGCTTCATCTTTGATTTCATCGCTCTATCAAGCTTTTTTGCTTTAACACCGTGATACTCTTTAAATCCCTCCTGATCCCGCATAGTTCGATGGGCTTTACCGGCCCACTGCCGCAATTGGTCCATTTGGCCTTCAATTCTTGCTTTATTCCTTTGATGGTTTTGAAAGTGATGAAGCTGATCTTCTCGAATTTTTTTCTTTTTTTCATAAAAGGAAGAGTAATTTCCTTCGTAAGTTGTTAATTTTCCTTCCTCTAAATCAAAAATTCTGTTTACGGCTTTATCTAAGAAATAACGGTCATGTGAAATAACCACGACGGCCCCTTTAAAGGCATTAAGCTGCTCAATTAACCAATTAATACCTTGAAAATCAAGGTGATTCGTTGGTTCGTCAAGAAGGAGGATATCTGGGTAACTTGACCAAATTTCCGCTAGTGCTACTTTATGTGTTTCACCACCACTCAAATGAGAGAACCGTTCGTTGTCCCAGGCTTGGTATTTAGTTAATCCTAGTTCACTTGTCTTTTCTAGAAAATCACTTGTAAATTGTTGTTGAGTGACATTGAGTTGATAATCAACTGATTGCTTAAGGTAGCCAATTCTGAGTTGGGGTGCTTTTATGATCGTTCCACTATCTGCTTTAATTGTTCCATAAATCATGTTGGCTAGTGTTGATTTACCAGCACCATTAATTCCTATAAGACCTATTCGATCCTTTTTTTTAATATCAAATGATAGATCGTTTATAATAAGTTTCTCACCAAAATTTTTATGAATATTTCTTACTGTAAGCATAAAAAAACCTCCCTAGCCCTAGAGAGATCATTCTAAAGAATATACATAACGATAGTTGAAAAAAGTGTTTCTAACACGCAGAATACACAATTATTCACATAAGGGATGTATATGTTGAAAGAATGCGGACTAATCCAATTTCTCTAGGTAATATTAATTCAAAATATTAATGAATAATAATTGCCTGAAAAAAAGATTAGAACTTCATTGTATCAACATTCACCCTTTCGCTTTAGTTAGATTTATTATATGGAGCATATTCGAAAAATGCAACTGCTTTCATTGTAATTATGAAAATAGTCATGTTTTAAGAGTGGAAAAGTTGAGAAAAGGGTTGAAGTTTAAGAAATTTGTTTTACAGCTATTGAACAAATAGCACGGAAAAACTAAATAATAGGAATGCTCTTTGGGTAGTTTTATTGTCATATTTTCATTGGAAATTCGTCACATCTTCAGGGTGAATAAATAATTCAGACAAGGTGACAGGCTTAGCTTTTTCTATTACCTTTGGTACATATTGCTTTAAAACGGAAGCTGTTTTTTCTCCAGCAATTCCAACATGACCTATTGCTATAATTTCATTATCGTTCTCAATCCGGTGGATTAATAAATTTGCTTGTTTAATAATATGACTTGTTGTATATTGTTCGTCAAAAAATAATTCATTTTCGAGATATGGTACTTCTAATTCTTTGGCCAATTTTTCAACAACACTTTTCTCTGTTGTTTTGCTATCTAAATAATATAAACCTCTTTCTTGACATATCTCTAAAATAATTCTCATGATTCTTTGGTCTGCTGTTATCTTGGAGCCCATATGGTTATTCATCCCGATAGCATATGGGACATCCTCGATCGCCTTGATTACTCTATTACGAACTTCCTGATTTGATAAATCACTTGTAATCGCCCCGGGTCCAAGCCAACTCTTTTTTCCATGCAATGGTTCCATTGGAAGATGAACGATGACTTCATGACCTTTTTTATGTGCAAGTTTTGCATCTTTTTTTGTTGTCTGTAAAAAAGGCATAACCGCAACAGTTAGTGGTATAGGTAAAGAAAGAATTTGATCAGTTCCTTTCATACCATTTCCAAAATCATCGATTACAATAGCAACTTGTTTTTGCTTTGGGGTTTCAATTGATTCTGCAAGTGGGTGAGGAACAAAGGTAAAAAGAATAATACTTATTACAATCAATGTTCTCATGTATATTTCTCCTTTTCTGGGGGGTTAGTCGTATTTTATCCAGGAGATGAGAAATAATGTATAGGAGTATAAATGGGGAAGAATGGAAATGGAAGTTTAAATCTTATGTATAAAGGGAATAAAGTAAATAAGCAAGTTAAAAACGAGAAGTTTTCAATATTGCCATAATTATGCTTGCAAATAATGTCTAAAATTGCGTTAAGCTTTACAGATTTGAAAAATTCTGTAATAATTTTTGACATAATTAAATGAATTTTGATAAAGATACCATTTTAAGTCCTAGATTCTCAAAAAAAATGAATAACTAGGAGGCAATGTAATGAATAGTGAACCCCTAAAAATAAGGTTACTTGAATTAATTAATAATAAAAGAGAAGTAATGATTGAAACAGCCAATAGAGAAGGCTATACAAGTGAACAAACTGTTAAATGTAGCCAAGATTTGGACTTACTATTATATGAGTATCAGCAGATTTTAATTGAAGAACAAAAACCAGCACCAGGACCATTTCACGATTTAGTACAAAGATTGAAATTGTTTTCTTATCAAGATACGTTTTCTTATTAGGAATAAAACGAAAAAATACAGTGGACAAGCACTGTATTTTTTCGTTTTACTAAAAACTATTAATAAGAATTACCATGCAAAGAATACCCGTAATAAATGAATAGGTTGCAAACTGCTCATTACCGTCACCGTGGGACTCAGGTAATAGTTCCTTATAGATTATAAACAGCATGGCTCCAGCGGCAAATGCTAGCCCATACGGTACTAAGAACTCAACGTAATTTGTTAAGTAAAAACCAAGCAATGAAGCAACAATTTCCACGGCTCCAGTAGCAGTAGCAATTAAAAATGCTTTTCCTCTTTTGATACTTTGATTAATTAAAAACAATGCTACTAAGAATCCTTCCGGGGCATTTTGTAACCCAATCGCAAAGGCAATCAAATTTCCTGTATCACTTACTGTTGATGCATAACTAACGCCAACAGATAGTCCTTCAGGAATATTGTGCAAAGTGATAGCTGCAATGATAAGTAGTGCTTTTTCATCAAATTTTATTCCACTTCTTGTATGCTCTAAATCAATATGAGGAATGGCTCTTTCAAGCGATGTTAGTACTAGTACTCCTAGAAATAATCCAATAGACACCTCTAATATCCCACCGTACTTTAATGACTCTGGGATTAAGCCTAACATGGCAGCCGTCATCATAATTCCCGCTGTAAAGGCTAATAAAATATCTCTCCAACGATGTGTAATCGTTTTTTGTAAAAATAGGATCGGAATAGCTCCTAATCCTGTTGATAGGGCTGATAAAATACTTCCTAATAAAACATCAGACATATGAGTTTGCTCCTTTAAATATGGATACCCCTTGCTTTCTATCGTATTAAGAACTATTATAGCTGAATTAGCTGTTGTGTAGAAATAATATTGTTAAAAATAATCATTTTGAGCGAGCTTGACGATAAAAACAAAGAATTCATCAAACTATTTGATATTGAATGTAACATGGAGTAAACATGACTCAATTTAATTATATGATTTACTGGGTTAGGTGTTCCACAAACCTTATATATGGGTATTTAAATTACATAAAAATTCGGAAGCATTGCTTGAGTGCTAAAACTTGTGTAATATATTTTTTAAGTAGGCTATATTATGTCAATGGAGACTTTGATACATTGTTGATTAGGGATTAAAGAAATAATCAATTTAACGGATCCTTTAGTAATAGAAACCTAGACAAGCATATGAATGTAGGAAGGGTTTGACAATTCAACAAACATAGTCTATTATTATGCTAATTCTTTATTTTGAATTCAAGATAATTTTATAAAGGGTTGAGAAAAATGGCGAAAACAAAGGGAATTGAAGATTCATTAAAGTTTTTCATCGTTCTTTCACGTGCGCATAGAGCGTTTAACGATGTTGTGAATAAACATATATCTACGTTTAACTTAAATCCAACAGAATTTGCTGTACTTGAGTTACTTTATCATAAAGGTGCCCAACCATTACAGCAAATAGGAGGGAAAATCCTTCTAGCTAGTGGAAGCATCACATATGTTGTGGATAAGCTGGAGCAAAAGGGCTTATTAGAAAGAAGAGCTTGTCCAAAAGATCGAAGAGTTACACATGCTCAAATAACTGATAAAGGTCAGCAGTTAATCGAAGAGATCTTTCCACCACATCAAGAGAAGATAGATGAAATTGTTAGTGTATTAACAGATGAAGAAAAAAATCTTGTTACAGAGCTCCTTAAAAAGGTCGGTTTCCATGCGAATGATTTAATGAGTAAGTAAAAATATTGAAAAAGGTTCATCCGGTTAAGGACGAACCTTTTTCAATATTATATTATTCTTTTTGTTCATAAGGAAGAACAAGAACTTCTACTCTTCGATTTTTTTGTCTGCCTTCTTTTGTATCGTTTGAAGCAACCGGTTTATATTCACCAAATCCTTTTGCACTAAATGCTTTTGCATCTAATTTATCATTTTCTATCAATATTTTCATAAAGTTTACTGCCCTCATAACACTTAAATGCCAGTTTGAATCAAAATCAGAGTTATTAATCGGTACATCATCTGTATGTCCACTAACAATAATGTTACGAGGTGGATTCATGACGAGAAGCTCTGATATTCCCCTTGCAAGCTGTTCATCTTTTGCCCGTATCTCTGCACTTCCTGAATCAAAAAAAATATCATTTAATATCGTAATAAGTAATCCTTCGTCTGTTAAGGTGGTCACTAATTGTGTTTGAAGATCATTCTCTTTTATATACCTATTGATTTTTTCTTGTATCTTTTGTAAGTTCTGTTGCTCTACATGTTTTTGAGCTTCCTCAATATCTTCTTCTGATCTTTGAATATTAAGCTGTTCCATTTGGCCCTCAGGAGTAGGGCTTGGATATTCTAAGATACCCGACCCACCAGTAAAAGCAGAATTTAACGATGTAGCTATTTGTTGAAATTTCTGAGCATCAACTGAGCTCATACCAAATAATACAATGAAAAGAGCAAGAACTAATGTTAATAAGTCGGCATAAGGGACAAGCCATGATTCATCCATATGCTCATCATGGTGTTTATGTTTTTTCTTCTTAGCCATCTTTGCTCTCTCCCCCAGCGGCAACAGCATTTAATTTGTTTCTTTCGGAAACCGGTAAATATGTGGCTAATTTTTGTTCTATTGCTTTTGGAGCTTGTCCTTCTAAAACAGAAAGCACACCTTCAATCATAACTTGCTTTACCTGAGCCTCTTGCTTTGATTTTCGTTTTAGTTTATTTGCAAATGGATGCCATAATACATATCCTGTGAAAATACCTAGCATTGTTGCAACGAAAGCAGCACTAATGGCATGTCCCAATGTATCTGTATTACTCATATCGGAAAGGGCCGCGATTAAACCCACAACGGCTCCAAGAACCCCTAGCGTCGGAGCATAAGTTCCTGCTTGAGTAAAGATTGCAGCTGACGCCTGATGACGTTCTTCCATTGCTTCAATTTCTTCTGACATAACATCGCGAATAAATTCTGCATTTTGCCCATCAACAGCCATTAGTAACCCGCTTTTTAAGAAAGGATCATCCACCTCAGATAAATTTGCTTCAAGTGCTAATAAACCTTCTTTACGAGCAACTTGAGCCCACTCTGAGAATAAAGGAATTAACTCTTGAATAGAAAATGTTTTTTGCTCTTTGAAGATAATGCCAAAAAGTTTAGGAACTTTTTTAATTTCACTCGTTGGGAATGCAATGACTACTGCTGCAATTGTACCTAAAATAATTATTAATAATGCGGCAGGATTAAGTAATACCGAGGGACTAACACCTTTCATGAACATCCCAACACCTACAGCTATAATTGCTAATATTAAACCTATGAATGACGTTTTATCCATTGTAAATCACCAATTTCCTCATTATTTTCTTATACATTATATCGGAGGAAAAAGAAAAAGATTTAGACTTTCTTTAAAGAAGTTGGCAAAGAATATGACAAGTGAGGGTCCAGTTGTCATATTCTTACTTAATTACTTTTGGTCTTCAGAAAAAGTTTCAACTACATCTTCTAACAATCTACCTTCAGTCAGTTTTTCTTCGAGCTCAAAAACATAAAAATCGTAAAGTTGTTTTTGTGTATATTCATTGATTAACATCAATTCTCATCTCCTATGAAAAAATTGGTTATTTTTATCATAGCTGAGAATTGTTTTTTTTAACGTCGGTTACACGAATGAATAAAAGATCATCAACGTGATGGAGATTATTCAGCCTTTCGACTGAAATAAATTAACCCAGGAGTTTAGAAATACCAACATAAAATAAGGGGAGGAGGGAGACTACTAGGTGGCTGTAGAAAAAAAGATGACAGTAATAGGTTGATTTTCTCTCATTTGCAATAGAGGCTAGTAAAGCTCCAAATAAACTTGTACCACAAAATAATAGAATTCCAAAACCTTCGCCTAAACGAGCTTGGAAAAAAATAAAGCTAACCGCAGACCCATTTACGAGAAGGAAAATAAAGGAAATAAATAAAAAAATCGTTGAGTATTTTATCATGGACAGCACCCCATAGCATGTATATGTTATAGGAGGGAGTGTCATGCTAAAAAGTACTAAGTAATTGTTGTACAAGACTTTCTCTTACTTTTTAAAGGGTGTTTTCGCAAACTTTGTTGTTTAAGTAATATGTATTGTGCATGGTTAATTGCAACTCAAGGATCCTCATCTTAAATGGGACATGCGGTCAGCTTCCTCGCCGCACGCGCAACAAGAATCTCACCCGTCACACTTCTCCTACAGGGTCTCGCATACCTTCAATCAACCTAATCAATTTTACATATTAAACCTGTAAAAACAACTATTAGAAAAGAGATTGGTAAGAAGAAAAAGCGGTCAGAAGAAAGGTTTTGCTTTTTCCTAACCGCTCAAACTCTTACTTAAGATACGATATCAACATAGGAATCATCATTACATATGAAAAATAAGTTTGCGTTCTCAGGTATTCGTTCATGAAGTCTGTTGATAATTGATAAGTCACTTCCGTTTGAGATGAGCAGTGCACCTTTTAAGGCAAGGGCTTTGCTTGCATCTTCATAAGTATTCCATTCTGGTTTTTTCGAGATTGAATATAAATCAAATCCCTCATTGCTTGTAAGCTGACGAATGACTTCACTTGATCCATTAAATAGGATAGACCGAGCTGCCAGATGTGCTGCAGTATCATTTGCCGTTATGTACTCATTAACATTTACATGTGCAAACGCATTAATGTGACTTGAATTAGAAACCTCACAAATTGTATAAATTTCTTGTTTTTTTGCCTTTTCAATTCCTTTAATCATGGAAGCAATTAATAATGTATGACCATCTGCTTGAGAAGCAGACTGTAAATCATCTGGTGAAAAGACCATCACTGATCTTGATTGAAGAATATTGGCTTGCTCAAGAACAGAATTACTAGCAGGGTTGCCTTTTACAAATTTAACTCGGTCATGTTGGATAGGTGTTTTTGGTATATGCTCATCAACAATAACCACTTGAATATGTTTGAATGCTTTTAACAGTTCATCGAGTGTAATTGCAGCTTTCTTGGTCCAATTGATTAATAGAATGTGATTTTTGGTTGTAATAGTCAATTTTCCTTCCTCCTTTAATCGTTTTCGTATACTGAAGAAGTCAATTACTTTTCCGATAAATATACTCATAAGTCCAATGCCAACAATGTATAGATACATTGCAAAAATTTTACCGCCAACCGTTGTTGGAGAAACATCACCATACCCAACGGTTGCAACAGTGGTCATCGTCCACCAAAGACCTTCGAAAGGGCTAGTGAATGTTTCAGGTTCAATATAGTAAATAATATAGCTGCTTGAAAGCACGAGGGTTATCGTTGTAAGTATAAGTATCCAGTTGTTTAACTGTATAGCTTTTAAGAAAAATCGAATGAAAAACATACGTTCTAAAAGTCTCCTTCCATATAGAATATGATTAAAAAGTAAGTTCACAATGAAAATATTAACATAAAATGGATATGTTTATTAGAGGTGGAGAGAAAGTATAATAGGAAAAGGACTGTCGCTTTTAAGTGACAGTCCTTTGCTAGGTTATTTAATAATGATTTTACCATTGTTCTCTACATCAACAAGAATCTGTGTTACTCTTTGATGATCTAACAATAGATCTGTTATTTTGTCTTCAACATGCTCTTGGATAACCCGACGTAATGGTCGTGCACCAAATGCTGGGTGGTATCCTAGTAGGGCAAGCTTTTCTTTTGCTTCATTTGTAAAAGTGATAGTAATGTCTTGTTCTAATAATGTATTAGAAAGCTCTTCAAGCATTAAGCTAACAATTTTTAAGAGATCCTCTTTTTCTAGAGTAGAAAACTCAATTATATTATCAAATCGGTTTAGAAACTCTGGCTTAAAGAAAGATCCTAGTGACTCTAATAGCTGACTTTCCTCTACAGCAGTGTTTGAAGACGTTTCAAAGCCAACTATCATACGCTTCTCACCAACACCAGCATTACTTGTCATAATAATGACTGTATCCTTGAAGCTGACTGTTCGGCCTTGACTGTCAGTTAATCGACCATCCTCTAAAATTTGTAGGAACATATGTTGAACATCCGGATGAGCTTTTTCAATTTCATCTAGTAAAATAATGCTGTAAGGGTTTCGGCGTACCTTTTCTGTTAATTGTCCTGCTTCATCATGTCCTACATAACCTGGAGGTGAACCAATGATTTTTGATACAGCGTGTTTCTCCATATATTCACTCATGTCAAGACGAATCATCGCATCTTTCGAACCAAATAATTCTTCTGCCAGAGATTTGGTTAGTTCTGTTTTACCAACGCCGGTAGGACCGACAAATAGGAAAGAACCAATTGGTCTTGTTTTTGATTTAAGTCCTGCTCGGCTTCGTCTAATTGCTTTGGCCACTTTTCTCACAGCATTATCCTGACCGATCACTTTATTAGACAGACTTTGTTCTAAATACTTCATTTTTGCTTGCTCATTTTCTTGAAGCTTACCGACGGGAATACCTGTTCTCTTCTCAATAATGGCTTGTATGTCTTCAACATCCACAGTTAGTTTTACATTATACGCTTCATTATTGTTTAACTTTGCTTCTAGTCGAGCTTCTTCATCACGTAGCTTTGCAGCTAGTTCATAGTTTTCTGCTTTGGTTGCTTCTTGTTTTTCTGTTTTAATTTGATCTAAATGTTTTTCTATTTCTTCATCCTGAGCGATTTTTTGCATTAAGTTCTTTTTTGAACCAGCCTCGTCTAATAAGTCAATTGCCTTATCAGGAAGATATCTATCTTGAATATAGCGATGTGAAAGGTTAACACAAGCTTCAATTGCTTCGTCAGTATATGTGACATGATGATAATGTTCATATTTTTCTTGAATACCTTTCAATATTTCAATTGCTTTATCAAGAGAAGGCTCATGAACCATAACAGGTTGGAAACGTCTTTCTAAAGCAGCATCTTTTTCAATTTGTCGGTATTCTTTAAGAGTTGTTGCCCCTACTAGTTGAAGTTCACCTCTAGCTAAGGCAGGTTTCAAGATGTTACCTGCATCCATTGAACCTTCAGCAGAGCCTGCTCCAACAACTTGATGAATTTCATCAATGAATAAGATGATATTTTTACGTTTTTGCAAATCTTCAATCAGTTTTTTCATTCTTTCTTCAAATTGCCCTCTAATACCTGTACTCGCCACAAGTGAGGCCACATCCAGTAAGTAAACCTCTTTATTTGAGAGTTTAGCAGGTACAGTCCCATTAGCAATTTTAAGGGCAAGTCCTTCTACAACGGCAGTTTTTCCGACACCTGGCTCACCAATGAGCACTGGGTTATTTTTATTTCGACGATTCAAGATCTCGATAATTCGGTCCACTTCTTCTTCACGGCCGATGACTGGATCAATTAGTCCAGCCCGTGCAGCATTAGTTAAATTTCGTCCTAATTGATCGAGGATGCCACCTCCACCGTGTTGTTGTCCATGAGTATGTGGATGAGCAGATTCCATTGCGGCATGATGCTGCGGCTGGAATCCCTTGAAAAATTGATCAAATGGGAATGATGAGAACCCACCTGTCATTCCAGAAGGAATTGATAGTTTATATTCCTCATAGCATTCATGACATAATGTTAGTTGTTTTTGTTGTTTGTTAATTTGTATTTTTAAGTGAACAATAGCTTGTTTTAATTGACATTTTTCACATTTCATTTTTAAAACTCCTCCTTAGATAATATAGAATCATGAAGGTTTTGACCAACTTTGACTAATGGGATAAAAAATGAAAGGTC
>JAPSLU010000346.1 GCA_031180405.1 Bacillus sp. (in: firmicutes)
AATTACATTTATTTACTGGTGTAGTTCCTTACGGTCTTTTTTAGTCACAAGTAAATTGAAAACTAAACATCTTTAAACTTTTGGAGTTGACATATTACCGCAGGTCTTTAGTCGAATAAGAAGATGAGCATCAGTAGAACTCTGTTTTAACCGGCAGCAACCATTATTTAATGAGAATTTTTAATATAGGAATTCATTAGGTCTGTTTCTTTCTTTAATAAGTTTGATAGGAAGATTAATTGAGGAAATGGCTCTAATACTAAATTGTGATCGATGTCTGTTTGAAGGAGAGAAATTCCATCTAGTTTATGATAGTCGTTTAATGTTATGGCATCATTACAAATAAGATCTATATTTGCTGGAGTTAGCAACAATAACCCCTTTGTCTCTGAAGAAGGAATAGGTTTTGTTAATGCATATGAAAGATACATCACCGTATAGGAGGCTTCTTCACTCCCTTTAATTAGTATTGGAGAAATTGGTTCATTTACTTTTACTCTAGCTGGCTCGTCATTCCATTCTTTAAGATAAAATGTTTTCTTAGGATTTAAAGGAATGATGTTTAACTTAGCCTCTTCGAAAGCTTCCCGCTTTGCCGTGGCTAATGCTGTTTCATTACCTTCTCTGTGTCCTCCTAATCTAACCACCCCAAGTTTATCTCCATCTTTTGTTGGACCTACCTGAAATATAAATAACCCTTTATACAAAACATAGGCACCCGATGTTCTTACATCTTTTGAAATATCCATTTTTCTACCTCTCCTTGCACCTTCATAGAATTTCTGATTATTTAGGATTACAAAAAGCTGCCGATGGAAGCAAAACTTTTTACCTCTTTACCCTAGTTTATGAATGGGAACGGTTTGACATTAACCATTTAACAGCTCTCTAGAGGGAATTGTTGCAGCCTATTACAGGAGTACTGCACTGTTAGTCAACTCTAAAAAGGGCTGCATTTAATGCAGCTACATTTTACCATTCGAAATTAGGAAGCCATATTTTCATCTATATTTGAATCAATAAACTTAAAGTATGGTAGAAATATACCTAATAAAGCCGTCGCACAAATGATTGAACCAATCATTAAGTATAATGTACGAATCCCCCAGATTTCAGCAAAAAAACTACCAACAAATACACCTAATGGCATAGCTCCTCTAATAATGAAGAGTCGTACTGATGAAACCTTCCCCATTAAGTTATTTGGGACAGTTTGTTGAATTATTGTTATATTTTGCACACTAAAAAATGCCATAGCAGCCCCAGCGATAATCTCAGTGAGAATAGCCAAAATGATACTATGATTAATACTTAAAGAGATAAATGTTAGACCACCTACAACTAATGCTCCTAACATTACCACCCTACGACTTTTATAAGTCACTTTCCCAACCAATATTGAACCTACTACGTAACCTAAAGGAAAGCCTGCCATAAAATATCCATATTCGGAGTAACTCCCCGATAATTCCTCAGTTATATATGGTAGAGTGATTACCATTGTTACCCCTACCCCAAACTGTACAAATGCCAAGAAAACTCCCAACCAAACAATAATAGGGTGTTTGAAGAAATAGGATATACCTTCTATAAATTGTTCTATCCAAGTCTTCCGTACATCGGTTGTTACTTTCGTCTCTTTTATTAATAACAATAATGTTCCACTTGTAATAAGTACGACACTAACAAAAATTAATGTCGGAATAACACCTATGTACTCTACAACGAAGCCACCTAATATTGGAGCAAGGAATGTCACTAATCTGACCGTTCCATCAATATAAGCATTTGCAGTACTTAATTGCTCTTTACATACTATAGTTGGTGTAATTGCTTGATTAGCTGGTGTATAAATAGGAGTAATTAAACCTACTATTATTTGAACTGCATATATATGCCACGTTTCGAGGTTTCCCATTAATAAGGCAACAAGTGGAATTAGGAATATTAGTCCTCTAGCCCATTGAGAAAATATCATAATCCACTTTCTACTCCATCGATCAACAAACGGACCAATGAATAATTGTAAAATGAGAGACGGTAAGAAATATAGCAACCACATACTTCCTAATGCCATTGTTGAATTCGTTAACTGATATATAAGGATCGAATTACAAAAAGTACCAAAAGCACCTCCTAATTCAGAGACACCATTACCAAGCCAAACAAAAACAAATGAGCGATTCTTCCAAATACCACTGCTCACACCATCACCCCTTTATATTTTGGTCACTTATTCAAATAAAGGATTAATTCTTTAGCTAAAGATTCAACAGATTTCTTTTTAAGTGAATACTTTAAATCGCTTATTTCGACTAGTTTAGCTGCCCTAAGTATCTTAAGGTGGTGGTGAATCGTAGATTTACCAAGGTTTAATTGGTTCGTAATTTCTTGTAATGTTTTGTCTTCTTCGTACAATAATTTGACAATACGCAATCGCACCTCATCGCCCAATGCCTTATGTTTAAGTACAAGAAAGTTGTTTGGAGTGTATCTATCATATGGAGAGATACTTTCATTAGCTATTGGATAATAAAATACTTTTGTCCCCTCTATATCTGCTTCTATATTCCAAGGTCGATAAATATATTGTGGGATTAAAAGAACATTATTTACACTTGGTTCCGGTAAATAAGTTACTCCTCCAGTTGACCATTCAACTAGTTCTTCAGGAGTCATTTTCTTAAGCATTTCTTTTTTTGTCTCATAATCAGTTCGTAAAATTGCATTAAGATTCTCTATATCTTTTTGTATAACAATGTCATACCATCCTGTCATCACGCCAATTAGGTGTTTTTTTAGATCATCAACATTTGAATGACTTATGAATTCAATATATTGAGGAAAAAAGGGATTATCGCTTGTTAACATTTTCATTTCATTGATTCCTGCCTCATCACCTACGGCCGCTTTCTTTCTAATTTCCTGAAATTCCATTCCTATAAAGGGTAAACAAATAAATTTCAATTCATTATTAGGAATAGCCTTTATGTAAGAAGTGAACTGCGAAATATTAGAAAACTTCTCCTTGTGTAGTAATTGAAGTATTGCTTTCCACGTATTATTTCTCTCTACAAATTCTAAATGTTCCAGTAATTCCGTTGATAAAGAACCTTTTATTTCGTTCCAATAATCTAGCGGTTTTTCTAATGTCTTAATAAGTGGTGTATTTGTTATTGCTGCTATCCCCAAAGCACATTCCCACAACACTGAGTAATCAAGCTGAATTCTATAAGTTTCTCTTTTCCTGCTAGTAAGATTAAGAACCTCCAAATATAACACCTCGTTTTCACTTATTAATTCGTCCGTACACCTAATATTCTATAGTTATCAAACAAAGTATTCAATATTTTTAGAATATATATTTAATAAACGTAAAAACCCCTCCTATCAAGGATAGTCAAGGAAGGGTTTCAGATATGGAGCTATTAAATAAAACTGCCCCTTTTGTATAATAAAAAGGCCACCCAATTTGGCAGCCGTATATCAATTAATGCACCCGTTTATTTAGCTCAATGTATCTTAAATCAAAATTCGATATAAAAAGGATGAAGTTTTTCGTTTAAACAAAACTCAATTCTTTGCCTAAAATTTTTCCACGTGACCATTTCCAAGGCTTTTTTAACTGGAAAGAAACCTACCTCTAAGCTCTCTGGAGATGTTCTCAGTTCTCCTCCGATTGGTTTTCCCAAAAACAATGTGTTACATATAGAATCACTTACATTTTGATATACTCCACAAAATTTTAAAACTTCAATATCTATACCAGTTTCTTCTTTTGTTTCCCTGATTGCAGCGTCCTTTAATGATTCTCCTTCTTCAACCTGTCCCCCAGGCATTTCCCATCCTCTGCGAGGACCTTTAATTAATAAAACCTCTTTTTGCTCATTAAGTACGATAGTTGCTGCTGAAACAATATGTTTTGGTGGTAACATATCCTGACCTCACATTAATAGAATACTTAATTAATTCGCTACTTTTTTTCTTTCACCTTCTTCAACAGCACCGCCCCCTTAATTCAATAAAAAAAGCCATCTGGGATGGCAGCTATCATAATCAGCTTTATTAGAAGATGCAAGAAATAATTTCTGCTATTTCTTTATGTGGAGTTCTTCCCATTCTTCTAAAGATACCTTTTCATTCTCTCTTAAATGTTCAGGTACTTCAACGTAACACATCAATTCTAAACTATTTCCATCAGGGTCTTCAAAATACACAGAAGCATTTCCCTGATAAGGTCTAACAAAAGGTTCT
>JAPSLU010000031.1 GCA_031180405.1 Bacillus sp. (in: firmicutes)
ATTCTGCTGCGATTGATTGTATTGTATCACCAGGCTTTACAACATAATTTTTACTATTATTTAGAAAGACAGTGAGCTCTTGATTCGGATAGATAACATTACCGTTAAGATGGTTCCATTTTTTTATTGATGCAATAGGTACATTAAATGTATTTGATAATCCCCAAAGGGTATCACCTTTTACAACAGTTATAACCCTCTTCTGCACGTCTACTTCCTTCTTTTGAATATCATTCCCTAAATTATTTTTCGAAAATGAAGTGGCATTCGTTTCAACGGATTGACTTTGTTCGTGTTTGTTTATATGATTTTGATTTTTAGACTGAGCAATTGAGTTATCCCTGTCAAAGACAAATAACGGATCAAGTGCATGCTCTTTTTCAAATGTCCATTCCCCTTCATGTAGTTCAAAATGCAAATGTGTTCCCGTAGAAACACCTGTATTCCCGATAATTCCTATTACTTGTCCTTTTTTCACCAAGTCTCCTTCACTAACATGCCTTTTGGCTAAATGTGCGTATACAGTTTCATAACCCTCTGGATGTTGTATAAATACAACGTTACCATACGTGTTTGAATAATAGGACTTTACAACCTTTCCATCTGACACAGTAACAATATCCACTCCATCAGGGGCAGCAATATCGATTCCTTTATGTTTGCCATTGCGAGTACCAAACGTATCTGTAATTGTTCCGTCAACTGGTTGAATCCATGTTTTCTCCAATTCTTTAATGTATGACTCTGCTCTTACATCATTAATTCCCGTTATGTATATGCTAATAATAAATACTCCTAATGTGAAAACTAAAAAATATTTAATGATTGTTTGCATTTTTTTCTCCCCCAACTTCGTTTTTTAGGCATTTCCTTCTCATCTAAAGGAAGTTCTCCTAGTACATTTCAAGTACAGATTTAAGGATTTACCAATTCAAAGAAGCATATACTTTTAAATTCTAAATTAAGATTGGTCTTACAATCACATAGGGCCAATGTATCAAGATATGCCCAAAGACATGTGTAGTATATTACAATAATTTCCCATCTATACTACCAATTCTTATTAGCTGATTATAATTTTAGAATACTAATCAATTTTAGAAATAAAAAAGAGACTCAATTTTCGAGTCTCTTTTAATTTCCTTCTATTGGATTAGGTGAAAAAGGTACTTCCACAGGCTTTGTCACATCCATTACACCAATTTCTTCAATCTCAATTCCATTAAATTGCACAAATTCATAACCAAAATCTTTTGCTGTTAATAAAATTGATTCGAGCATAATAATGCTCTCTTCATTATCTTTAACGTTCGATCCTTCCCTAAACTCTATTTCTAAGAGCTCGTCATCCTCTTCTATTACTATTTCACCAATATTACTTTGAATAGATGGTTGTAACTCTATAATATCATTCCCTTGTTTCATTACCTCAATGGCTTCTTTTATTGATGGTAATGATTCTCGGGTAGGGACAAGTAATTTTGTTTTCGTTTCATCAAACTGATAAACAAGATAGGCTTTTTTTCTTGTTGCAGAAATTTCCAATTCTGTTTCTTTGCCTGTATTGCCAAATTCAATACCCTCGTTCCCATTTGTATATAAATTAGCTTTTTTATAACCAAGCCATCTAAAGGTTTCTATTATGGACTCTTTGTATGAAACTTCAGAAGCTGATCCCGTTATACTACCTGTCTCACTTTTATAATCTATTATTATTTCACCATTATTTTCTCTTTTAAGATCTGAATTCTTCAGTTCAAAACCTAGGGGACCAATTTGATTTTCGATGCTTTCAGGATTGAACCCTTTTATTTGGTCCATCTCTTCCTTGTCCTCTTCTTCCTCAATGCTTATTGGAATAACGTTCTGTAAATTATTATCAGTAAGCCCTACCGTTATGATATTTTCTGAATCTTCACTATCTGTCACAAAGGTTTCTTGTTTATCTCTTTTTATCTCTTGGCTAATCGTTAAATTTCCAGTTGCATTTTTCTCAATTGATGAAGATTCTGTTGAACTAGTATCTTCATGAGGGTTATTTTCTGCTTTTGATAATTCACTTGAAGAGGTAGACGAGATATCCATCGCACTCTCTTCATTTGTCCTCGTTATTCCTTTGAATAAATATGGAGAGATTAACGCAAAAATCAATACAGCAGCAACTGTTGCAATTGTTGGAGTAATCCAAGCACGCTGTTTTTTCCTATTTTGCTGTTTATGGAATATACTTTGATAAAGATCTTTTGGATTTTGCTTATCCTTAATAGAGGGTAATTGTTGTAAAAGTTTCTCAAGCTGTTCCTCATTCCACTCCCGTCTTTTCAATCGAAAGCCCCTCCTTTTCCGAAATATTGGTCATATGTTTTTGTAATTGCTTTATTGCACGGTGTTGTGTCGTTTTTACTTTACTTACAGTCCATCCTAAGATTTCTGCCGTTTCTGTAATTGACATTTCCTGTATATACCGCAAAACAACAACTGTACGTTGATCCATTGAACATGTGTTTAGTGATCGAAATAAATGTTGAACTTGTTCATTTTGTATTGCTATTTCTTCAGGTAATGGTTGCTTTTCATCCTCAATTTGATGTTTATCCCACTCAAACCGTTCTAAAATTCTCTGGCGAACTGTTTTTTGTTTTCTAAACCAATCAATAGCGACATGCCTTGCAATAGAGATAAGCCAGGTTTTTTCGCTACTTCTTCCTTCGAAACGATTGTATGATTTCAAGACACGGATGTACACCTCTTGCACTAAATCTTCTGCCTGTTCACGATTTTTAACCATATAAAATAAAAACTGAAAAAGATCGTGGTGATATTTATCATATAACCGCTGAAAGGTATCCTCCATGAATAACCCTCCGTTCATTTAGTTAGTCGTATTAAAAATAGTAAAGTTGCACGTTGAATAAAGATGAAATATTATTGAAATATATATGTAACAATTGCCAACAACTAATTAATACTTTACCACATTTTTGGTAAATCTATCAGTCTATTATTAAGAACAAAAGTGCAAGCGCCTAGATCAGCCTCGGACATTAAGCCACAATTGAATAGAAGAAGTTTGTCATCAATTCAATTGTGGCTAAACTATAGAGTAGCTAGGCATCTTACTTTTTTGCAATAAACATGACTGCTGGAGCAATTATGCACGCGCATAGCCACAGTGCCCAAATTTATAAATTCCTGAGCATGAAAATTCGTTAGAACCATAACAATATGACTCTAACGAATTTATCGTAGTTTATTTATTTGTTATAAGAGTGGTTACTCTTGCTTCTCTGTCTTAGGATTTGTCTTAAATACTAGTGCACTTCTTTCGTATTCTACATCTTTTATTGCCAGACGATGATTAATCACTCTTGCAATTGCAAAAAGATAATCTGATAACCTGTTTAAATATTTTAGGACATTATGATTAATTTCCATCTCTTTTTGAAGAGAAACAGCACATCTCTCAGCTCTTCTAGTTACAGTTCTTGCAATATGAACAGCTGCAGCAGCACTACTACCTCCAGGTAATATAAATTTTTCCAGAGGAGGAGCTTCCTTTACATAGTGATCAATACGACTCTCTAAGAAATCAACAATTTCCGATGTTGCTTTGTATGGATATTTCTCTTTTACGACAGCTAAATCTCCCCCGCAATCAAATAATTCATGCTGAATTTTTTCAAGCTCATGATAAATATCCTTAAATGTTGAATCTGTAAGTAGAGTCATTGCCTGACCAATAAAACTGTTTGCTTCGTCGATTGTTCCATATGCTTCTACACGTAAATGATCCTTATCCACTCTTCCACCAATGATACTTGTCTTTCCACTATCACCTGTTCGTGTATATAAATTCATTTTCATCACACCCCAATATATTATATACAACTATAATATGCTGCTATGATTCTTGGTCTAAGAAAAGTTCGTTAAATCATTTATATTCCCTTAAAGTTATTTCCTTTTTTTAAAAAAAAACAGTTTCTCATTAGGAACGACCTAATAATGAGCCTTAATATCTGTATATTGTTTCGCATGGAACAAGATTGTTCGTCAATTTAAATCAGAATCTAGCTTTTTTCGAGGCAAATAGAAGCTAAATGTCGTACCTTCTCCTATTTTGCTATGAACATTAATTTTGCCTTGATGTGCTTCTACAATGTTTTTAACAATTGCTAAGCCAAGTCCTGTTCCCGCTCTACCTCTTGTTCTTGCTTTATCAGCTTTATAGAAGCGTTCAAATACAAATGGTAAATCTTCATCTGGAATTCCACTACCAGAATCCTTCACATCAATGATCACACCATCTGAGTGTTCTCTTACCACAATTATAACTGAACCATTTTCACTCGTATGGCGAATAGCATTGTCGATCAAATTTGTTAATACTTGCTCAATACGGTCAGGATCAATCACATGATTTTCCATACGAATTTGTACATCTGTTTGAAGCTGGATTAGTTTCTCTTTTGCGAGCCCCTGAAACTTTCGACTAATTTTATCAATATACTCAGTTAAAGGGACCTCTTCTAAATTTAAAGTAATGTGTCCTGCTTCCATTCTGGCTAAATCTAATAAATCATTCACTAATCTTCCCATTCTTAGGGACTCATCATGAATAACTTTTGCAATTTCCTTTTTTTCCTCTTCAGTACTCGCAATATCGTCGACAATAGCTTCACTATATCCCTGTAACATTGAAATAGGTGTTCTAAGCTCATGGCTTACATTCGCGATAAAATCCTTGCGAAGTTTATCAAGTCGACGTTCTTCTGTCATATCTCGAAGTACAGCAACAGCTCCACGAACATGTGATTGGTTATATAATGGTGTCATTAAAATAACCCAACTTCTGCCTTGTATCATAATTTCAATCATTTGTTCTTTTTCAGTACTCACAACTCTATGGAACAACTCTTTTGCTTCTGGTGGAAGATCTCCGCCTAATTCTGTATCCATTTCTTGTGAATAATACCAAGCTTTTAAAAATCTTACTGCAGGTGGATTAGTAACCAGAATAACCCCATCAATATTTAGCGTGATAACTCCATCAGCCATACTACTTAATATATTGGTTAAATGCTCTTTTTCTTGGCTAAGAGCATTGATATGGAATTTTAGTTGTTTGCCCATTTGATTGAAAGCTATGCCAAGCTCACCGATTTCATCATTAGACATAATAGGAACCTTCGATTCGAATTTCCCCCGTGCTAATTCCTGAGCAACCTCTCTCATTTTTCTTAATGGGTAAGTAATTCTTGTAGATAAGAAGAAGGCAAAAATGGTTGTTAAGATGATCGCAACTCCTGCAGCTAATATAATATATTTTGTTGTTTCTTTTGTTGTCTCATGAACCGCTTGAAGTGATTGCGAAATAAACACAGCACCAGTCCTAGTTTCCGATACCTTATATGGAACCCCTACAATAAGTACTTCATCCTCACCATTTGCAAAAACATCATTTGGTTGATCGATGTTTGTTCGCTTACTAATTTTTTGTTTCTTTGTTAATGGTAGAGAAAGCTGTGCATCTTTTTCAATATCATCCATTTCTAAATGTGAGATTTCCTTACCCATAATTGGAGAATTCCAATAGGTTAATTCATTTTCAACAATTAGCATATGAGTGAGCTCATCAGTCAATTCCCATGCAATCGACCTTGCAAGTTCTTGATCTTCATGACTCTCGATAATGGCTGAGACTTTCGTTGCAAGTTGAGTAAGCTCTTTTTCAGCTTCATCTACATGATAATTTTCAATAAACTCAAGCATTAGGATAGTTAAAACAAATAAAACAAAGGAAACGAGCAAAAGAATCGTTCCCCATAGCTTACCAACTACACTTCTCCATAATATCATGAATGGCTTACCTCAAATTTATAACCTACACCCCATACAGTTACAATCATTTTAGCAGCTTCAGGCGAGACTTTACTTAATTTTTCTCTTAAGCGTTTTACATGTGTGTCAACTGTCCGTAGATCACCAAAAAATTCATATTGCCATACTTCTTTCAAGAGTTTTTCACGATCATAAACTTTATCAGGCGTTTTCGCCAGGAAATAAAGTAATTCGTATTCCTTTGGCGTTAAGCTAACCTCTATACCATCAGCAGTCACTCGATGCGCATCATGATCAATTGATAAATGTGGAAAAACAATGACATTTTTAGCTTTTGTTTCTGTTTTTAAATAAGATGTTTGCGAAGATCTTCTTAGCAAAGCCTTAACTCGTAGTACAACTTCTCTTGGGCTAAATGGCTTTACGATATAGTCATCCACACCTACTTCAAACCCTTGAACACGGTTGGCCTCTTCCCCTTTAGCTGTTAGCATAATAATTGGGGTTGCTTTTTTTTCTCGCAATTGCTTACATACTTCAATTCCATCTATTCCCGGCATCATGACATCTAACATAATGAGGTCATATTCATTGTTCAAACCAAGCTCTAGAGCTTCATCTCCATTTTCCGCTTCTTCAATTTCATAATTTTCTCTTTCTAGGTACATCCGTAGCAACCTGCGGATACGAACCTCATCATCAACGACTAATATTCTTGCAAATTGGTTCTCTTCCATAGTAAGAACCCTCCTTAAAAATAAGTTTCAAGAGTCGATTTATTTTTTTCAGTCTGTTTAACTTCCATGTTAATTCCCGCCCAAATCAATTGTGAGCTTTAACAAAGTCATTCTCTTTTTTAAAATTCGTTATAAAAGTATGTAATAAAAAGCCTTCACTGCGTAGAGTGAAGGCTTTAATAGCAGTGTTTAAACTTAATTGTACGCTAGTCACACATTTTAATCTACTATTTAACTAGTATTAAGCTAGAATTACCATTTATGCATAAGAGTGTAACCCTGCTATTACAAGGTTAACAAAAATAAGATTGAACATAATAATCGCAAATCCCACAACGGCAAGCCATGCTGATTTTTCTCCATGCCAGCCTTTAGATAACCGCAGATGCAAGTATGCTGCATAAAATAACCAAGTAATAAGGGCCCATACTTCTTTTGGATCCCAACCCCAAAATCTTGTCCATGCAATTTGCGCCCAAATCATTGCAAATATTAAGGCACCTAGTGTGAAAACAGGAAATCCGATGGCAACGGAGCGGTACCCTATTTCATCTACAAGGTCAAGATTTACATTTTTCGTAAATGGCTTAATAACAGCTGCCAAGCGCTTTCGGAAAATGAGGCGTAACAAACCATACAGGATTGAACCAACAATTACTGACCAAATTACGGTATTAAGCTTTCGTGCAGAAATAATAGCCGGCATTTCTACTAAAGGCTCGAATTTCCCATCTGTTATTAGTTCTCCTTTGTGAGGTCCTACCAGAGCAGGTACTTCAAAAGTCATAACAGCTTCTTGATCATTTTTATCTATCCAATTAAAATCCGCCTGATAATCAAGTCCTTTAAACGAACTTGTTATAATGATAAATCCAATTGTAACAACTAGTATATACATAACAAATTCTAACCAAAAGGTTTTATTTGATGATTTTGATTGGTCAACAACTGTAACAAGATGAATTATTCCTGCTACCGCACTGATTGCTAGTATTGCTTGCCCTAGTGCAGCTGTCGTAACGTGAATATACAACCAATGGCTTTGTAATGATGGTATCAAAGGATTTATATCAGTAGGAAACATACTTCCATATGCAATAATTAACACAACTATTGGAAGAGTAAATAATCCCAAAATCGCTACCTTATAAATAAAGTATAAGATAATAAATGCAAGAACGAGCATCATCCCAAATGCAGTTGTAAACTCGAACAAATTACTAACTGGCGCATGTCCAGAAGCAATCCATCTTGTTATAAAATAGGCAAGCTGTGACAGAAAACCTAAGATGGTTGTTGACACCGCAGCAATTGTCCATTTGCTTATTTTTTCAGATTTACTACGTTTATCACGGATTGAGCCACCAAATAAAAAAATGGCGACCAAATAGATAATAAATGCAATCTCTAGAAATGTACTACTCAGTGTGGCCACATTTCTCCCTCCTTTTCCATTATTCTTTTTCTTTCTGATCTGTAGGGATTGTAAGTTCTGTGTCTTCGACCACTAGTTTCATTTCTTGTGACAGACCATACCAATTTTTATTTGTATGACCAGCAATTAAAACTACATCTTCATGACGTCTAATCCAAATTCGACGGTGATTCCAATACATACCTTGGATTACCCCTATCATAAAAATTGCTCCACCAACACCTAAGATCCAAAGTGTCAGGTCCTTTCTAACCGTTAAAGCAGTTAAGTCTTTAGTTTCAATTCCTTCAAACTTCATCTTGTATTTATTCTCACCAGAAGGCTCAATCGTTTGCTGAATTGCAACAAAGCTTGATTCGCCTTCTGGTGTTTCTGGTGTATACATTTTGAAAACAAATGCAGGATTGTCTGGAATTCGGGTTTTTGTAGCTGGTACACCTTCATCATCAAAATAAAAATCAGGTAAATATGTTGACACTTCTACCTTGTAACCATCACCAAGGTCATATTCTTTTTTAGGATTTAAAAGATCTACCACTATTTTCCCGTAGCTTTTTTCAGTATCCTTATCTATTAAACTAAATGTCATTTTATTTAGCTCATTTAATTTGTAATCAACTTGATAAAGAGAAAATGAATCAAACTTTAATGGTTCATTAACTCTAATTTCACTCTCTTTGATTTCGGTTAATTCAGGCTCAATACCGTGAATAATTTCATCTTTTCTTTCATAAAGGACAACGTTGGATTGAAAGTTTTTTACGACACTTCCATCCCCAACTCGTGTGATAGCTTCCTCAAACACTTCGTTTTCCTTGTCTTTCTCGTAAACTTCCATTATAAATTCTTTATTTTCTAAATAGTAACGACCTTCTGTTCCAGGTATAACCTCTGTTTCTCCTTCACGTACCCAGAGGACTTCATCCACATACATACCAGGTACAAAGCGCAGCATTGCACCAATTAAAAAAATAATTAGTCCACAGTGATTTACATATGGCCCCCACCTAGAAAATCGACCTTTCTCTGCTAAAAGATTTCCATTTTCTTCACGTACATTGTATCTACGCGAAGTAAGACGTTTCTTAATCAATTCTATATCATATTCATTTGTTTTTGTTAAACTAAACAAGCGCTGGCGCTTCATAAAGGTATGATGCCTTGTCACACCCTGCTTTTTTAATGATCTATGTAATGGGACAAATCGATCTAAGCTAGCAATTACAAGTGAAATACCGATTGAAGCGACTAATATCATGTACCACCAAGAGCCGTATAAATTATGGAATCCCAATTCATAATAAATTTGTCCAAGGAATCCATATTCATCTTTATAAAATTGACTTGCAGTAACCGTTGGAGGAATATACATCTCTTGCGGAAAAACAGTTCCTAAAGCAGAAGCAAGTAATGTTAAAAAGATTAACCAAACACCGACTTTTACAGATGAAAAAAAATTCCATATTTTATCGACGATTGTTTTTTTATACGTTTGAGAGCGTCTAGCAGATCCCTCATACTTCATGTCCAATAATTGTTGTGTGTCTTTTCTATCTTTATCTCCTATTGGATTTCCGCATGATTCACATAAAATTGTTCCTTCAGGATTTGCGTGACCACACTCACAATTGACCTTATTCATGCTGAAAACTCCCCATTTTAAGGTTTAATCTCTTCCATATAATCTCTTATCATTCTTTCAGTTAATGTTCCTGAAGTAATATCTACGACTTCTCCCTCAGGATTAATTAAAAAGGTCGTTGGTAAAGGACCAACTCCGTAAGCATTTAACACTTGACGGTCCTTGTCAAGTAGAATCGGGAAAGTTAAATTATGTTTATTTACGAAGCTTTGTACAGCGATATTTGATTCTGCAATATTAACAGCTAAGACCTCTACACCTTGATTTTTATAATACTCATATTGATTTTCCATGTATGGCATTTCACGTTCACACGGCTTACACCAAGTTCCCCAGAAATTCAAAAATACACCTTTCCCCTGATATTCCGACAGTTGGTGTTTATTACCTTCTAAATCTGTTAACACAAAATCAGGAGCGGCTGCACCCGCTTTTACTTTTTCTTTACTAACAAAAAAGTTTGAATACAATGTATATCCTAATGCACTAATTAATAAAATTAATATGATAGAGCGCATAAGTAAACGTTTTTTCTTCATTTACATACTCCCCTACTGTTTCAACATTCTAGGTCATTATATCATTATCCAAATACATGGAATTATTGATTTTTTGAAGGTTATGTGAAAATTACTTTGCTTGTTTACCGTGTTGTGCCAGCGCTCGAAGCTGTTTCACCTCATGTGGAGTAAGCTCTCTTGAATCACCTGTAGCAAGTCCATTCAAATTGAGAAAAGCAAACTTCTCACGTTTAAGCTTAATAACTTGATGACCAATTGCTTCTAGCATACGTCTTACTTGGCGATTTCTGCCTTCATGTATAATTAGTTCAATAATGCTTGTTTGTTTCTTTTTATCAACAGACAATACCTTAATTTGCGCTGGGGCTGTTTTTCCATCTTCAAGATGAATTCCACGCTCCAATTTTTTTATCATCTCTCGTGATGGTATTCCTTTTATTTTTGCTACATAGGATTTTTCCACTTCATAACGCGGATGCATAAGAATATTCGCAAATTCCCCATCATTCGTTAATATAAGAATTCCAGATGTATCATAATCTAGTCTTCCAATCGGATAAATTCTCTGCTTGATATACGGAAAAAAGTCAGTAACAACTTTTCTGCCTTTATCATCTTTAACAGCCGAAATAACTCCTGTCGGCTTATAAAGAAGTAAATATACGGGTTCCTCTCGTTCTAATGGAATTCCCTCTACTTCAACTCTGTCTTGATCTGTTACTTTAACACCAAGTTCCTTTACAACTTTTCCGTTCACTTTAACTTTTCCATCTAAAATTAATTCCTCTGCCTTTCTTCTTGAAGCAATTCCAGCATGAGCAATAACTTTTTGTAAGCGTTCCATCTCGTTCACCTCGATAACATATTACTGTTTTCTACTTTTTTTCACAAGTATCGACAACTAAAAACTAGCTACTGAATATCTGATAAGTCATGTAGAATTTCTTTTTAGGAGTTTGTCGAAATGTGCTTATTCATCATACCACAATTTTTAAGTATGTTGTAAATTACGTAAAAGAGATCTTCTAATTCATCTAAACAAAAAAACTTGGCAGTTGCCAAGTTCGATTCTCGTATCTTTTTAAGAAAACATGATCGTAACAATCACGATCGCTGCGATAATTCCTACTAAATCTGCTAATAAGCCTACCTTCAGTGCATCACCCATTTTTCTTATTCCAACTGCTCCAAAATAAACTGTTAAAACATATAATGTTGTGTCTGTACTACCTTGCATAGTCGCTGCCAGCATGCCAATAAAAGAGTCAGGACCATATGTTGCGATAATATCCGAAGTCAAACCTAATGCAGCTGTACCTGATATTGGTCGTATAAATGCTAAGGGAACAATTTCGGCAGGGATATTTAAGACTTCCAGAGCCGGCTTCATAATATTCATCAAGAATTCTAACGCACCTGATGCACGAAATACTGAAATAGCAACTAACATCCCGACTAAATAAGGAATGATCGAAAACGAGATATTGATTCCTTCCTTACCACCTTCTACGAATGCCTCATACGTCTGTACTCTTTTTAGTGTGCCATAAATCAGAATAAATCCAATAATGACTGGTATGATCCATAATGAAATGACGCCTATGAGTCCCATGTTCGATCACCCTTTTCTCTTTCTCCTATAATAAAAGTACCGATCTATTAGAATAGCTCCTGTTGTTGATAAAAATGTTGCAATTAATGTTGGTCCTACTATACTGGTAGGTGATGAAGATCCATAGGTCATCATAATCGCAATAACGGTAGTTGGTATTAATGTTAAACTTGAGGTATTTATTGCTAAGAAGGTTATCATTGACCTACTTGCTTTATCAGAGCCTCCATTTAATACCTTTAGCTGTTCCATCGCTTTTATCCCTAATGGAGTTGCAGCATTTCCCAGTCCAAAGAGATTTGCCATCATATTTGAAAGCATGTACCCCATTGCAGGATGGTCAGGTGGAACCTCCGGAAATAGCCTTGTCACAATCGGTTTAAATAAATTCCCTAATTTCTCCAATAAGCCCGCTTGTTCAGCAACCTTCATCAACCCGAGCCAAAAAACCAAAACACTGATAAACCCAATGGCAATCGTGACAGCCTCTTTTCCACCTTTAAAAATCGCTTCATTGACTTGATCCATTGTTCCATTAAACATGGCAAATACAATTCCAATAACAGTTAGCATCACCCAAATAATATTAACCATAGTTGTATACTCCGATTGATGCAAAAAAGATATTTTTAAAAATATTCCAAAATGACCCTTTAGGATTTTCTACCTTACCGTTATCAAAGTAAATGGGAATTTCAGCAATTTGCCTTTCGTCAACCTTTATTGACATTTCACCGACTATATTAGGCACTTTTTCAACATCTTCCCAATCTTTCTGAGGCTTTTGCAAAGAAATATTTATTCTTACTTTTTCTTGCTCCTCTTTAGTCAAAGGATAGAGAACATCTCGATCAATAAATACATTCTTTTTATAAAATTCATTGTCAATGCCATCTAATGTTCCCTGATGCTTTAAATTAACAAGCTCATAATTGTTAAAGGCATAGTTGTGTAAATTCATATGATCCTTCCAATCATCTGGATCATTTAAGGTAACTACAATGCTATTAAAGCCATCTTTAGATGCGGTTGACACCAATGTTCTTTTCGCCCTAACGGTATATCCGGTTTTCCCCCCTGTGCTGTATTCATAAAGAGTCGTTAATAACTTGTTCTTGTTATGCCATACTCTGTCCCATTTTTCATTTGGATTCGGTGCTTTATGTGTTTCAGTTCCAGAAATCTTTTGGTAGGTCTCGTTCTGCATGGCATACTTTGTTAAAATAGCCATGTCATACGCGGTTGAATAATGATTTTCATGATCATCTAAACCATGAGGGTTTGCAAAAATTGTATTTGTCATCCCAATTTCCTCAGCCTTTTGATTCATCATTAAAACAAACCCTTCAAGACTTCCACCAACATGCTCCGCAATAGCTATAGCAGCATCATTTCCTGACCTTAGCATAAGTCCGTATACCAAGTCTTCTAGTTTGATTTTTTCTCCTTTTTGTAAATAAATAGATGAGCCCTCAGCTTTAATTGCTCGCTCACTCACTGTAACCATTTCGTCTAGTTTCCCAGATTCAATCGCAAGAATCGCTGTCATGATTTTTGTAATACTTGCAATTCTCATTTTTTGATGGGCATTTTTTTCAAATAGTACCCTCCCTGTCTCTTGATCTATTAAAATCGCAGTTTGGGCACTAACACCAACAGCTGACGTCTGTTGTGGGATGATCCCAACTAGTAAAAAAATGATGATTAAACCTGTTGTAACTTTCTTCATGTGCAGCATAAAGATCCACGTCCCTTACTCGTTCGTTTTGTACAAGTTTATGCACGTGGACAAAGCTTATGAATGAAAATTCAAAAATGTGACTGCACCCTGTGCCCCACCTCTTCACGTATCATTTGAAATTCTGCTTCTAGGGAATAAATAAACTTAGAAAATGAGGGAGGTACAGCCTTTCTAAATATAATTGCATTTGTGTTTGAATAAGCACTACGGCTATTTTCGTACCAAACATCATTTTTGGGATGAAAAAACCTCTCAATACATTGGTAATAAACTTTTTCTAGTAATTGTTTTATTTGCATTTCGTGATAGGATTGATTATTAAGCATGTTTCGACAAGCATCCAGCCCTTCCTCACAAAAAACTAATAATCTTCGAGCTGCTTTTAATAACTCTAGAAGATAATCGTTGTCACTTGTACCCTCTTTTTCTAAAGAATGAATCGTTGTCGAATTTACATATTCCGTCATTCGGTTAACTATCCGATCTAAAAACATCATAACTTTTTCTGTTTCAGCTCTCATTACGATCATTTCCATGGCACTTTACACCTCTTCAACATAAGTATTGTATTCTTAACAATGCTTAAAAGTTGTGCTATGTAACAACTAAAATCCATTCTTACAATAGAATAGTATTTCAATTTCACCAAAAAAGACTGCACTGAAAAAATTTTTCAGTGCAGTCTAAGTTATTACTATAGTTCTTCTAGTGTTTCATTAAATTTTTCAAAGAAAAGATCTGCTTCTTCTTGTTCGAATTCGTTATCAGCTTTTTCAGGAAGAGGTGGTAACTCTTTCATTGATTTCAAACCAAAGTATTCAAGAAACTCCTTTGTCGTTCCATATAATATAGCTCGTCCTGTTCCTTCTGCTCGTCCAACTTCTTTTATAAGAATTTTTGACACAAGTGTTTGAATTGGTCTTTCTGTTTTTACTCCTCGTATTTCCTCAATTTCTGCTCTTGTAATTGGCTGCTTATATGCAACAATAGCTAATGTTTCTAATGCAGCCTGTGAAAGCGAAGAATTTGCCGGTGACTCTACTAATTTCTTTAAATATGACGCATGTTCTTTTTTAGTGGTAAGTTGAAAATGACCAGCCACTTCTACAAGTTCAATACCTCGATCTTTTTGTTTATAATTCTCAGAAAGCTCATTTAAAATATCAACAACTTCTTGTTCTTCTAACTCCAAAACGATTGTTAACTGTTTTAGGGACAGACCCTCGTCACCTGAAGCAAATAATAATGCTTCAACGATTGAATTCCACTCAATCACACCTAAGGCCATATATTACTCACTCCCCATAATATAAATATCTGAAAAATTATTTTCTTGCTCTATTACAATTGAATGGATTTTCATTAATTCTAAAATAGCTAGAAAAGTCACAACAAGGTGCTCCTTACTATCTGATGGAAACAAGTCTTTAAACATACGTCTCCCTGGCTTAGATCGCAAGTCTGCCAATATTTCTTCCATTCTCTTTTCAATTGGTATTTCTTGTCTCGCAATTTTCGTTTGCACTGGCTTTTGGATTTTTTTTCTCCGCAACATTTTCTGAAAAGCACCTAGCATATCGTAAATCGACACATTAAGAGAATCCATATGTGTCTGAGACTCTGAAACATATTCACTTAAATCACTTGGTGCCTTCGTATACACTTGAGAACGGTCTTCTTCAAGTGTTCTTAAATCATCTGCTGCTTCTTTATATTTACGGTATTCAATTAACCTTCTCATTAATTCTTCACGTGGATCTTCTTCAGGTTCTTCACCAAATTCATCTTCAAACAGTTCTTCCTCCTGCTTCGGAAGCAACATTCTGCTTTTAATTGAAAGAAGAGTTGCTGCCATCACTAAATATTCCGAGGCAATATCTAAATGGAGCTCCTGCATTGTATGAATATATAACATATACTGTTCAGTAATTTCTGAAACTGGAATATCATAAATATCTATTTCTAACCGGTTTATTAAGTGAAGTAATAAATCTAAAGGACCTTCAAAAGCATCTATTTTGACATGATATTGCAATTTATATCCCACCATTTCTTACGAGTAGCCACCATATAGTATAGATTAATTTCACAACATGTCCAATAGTTATTTATGGTCTGTTATTCTTTTATCGTGGGTTAGCTTACAACAATTACCTAATAAAAAACGTCAAAACTAGACATTAGCCCATACACACCTGAGATATCACTCATATATTACAAATGTATAATAGCTAAACTTGAAGGAGGAATAACATCATGGGTGATCACGGTTTTAATTATAGCGCAGGATTTGCGTTAATCGTTGTATTGTTCATTTTATTAATTATCGTTGGTGCTGCTTGGTTATAATCTCAAACAAAAGGTTGCTGTTTAAACAGCAACCTTTTATTTTCTCTTAGGAATCAAAGTCGTTTAATCAAGATCAAACATATGTAATATGATAAACTATCTTTAACAATACCATTTGATTGGAGGTTACTTTTACTATGTATGACCGTGCTTATATTAATTACCTGACTCATTTTCATTGTGAACGAGATTATTTTGAATGCCATGAAGTATTGGAGGAGCACTGGAAGCAAGACCCTCCAAAGGATCGGAAAAAATATTGGGTTGGATTAATACAAATTGCTGTAGCTCTTTATCACCATAGAAGAGGAAATTTTAACGGGGCATTAAAGATGATTTCAAACTCCATTACGATATTTGAAAATGAACAAACTCAAATTGAAAAATTAGGCCTACATACCGAAGAGTTCATAAAGCTGCTTAAAAACAGAAAAGATGAAATTCTTAAACATCAACCCTATACAAGTATTGACCTTCCAATTAAAGATAACCGCTTAAAGAACGAATGTCTTCGTCACTGTTCTAACACAAAAGTTACTTGGGGAAGTCAAAGCGATTTATCAAACGAGGAATTAGTTCATAAGCATATGAAACGAAATCGCACAGATGTTATTAACGAACGATTGATTCAATTAGAGAACCGAAAAATCAAGAGAGGCTTTAACAATAAAAAATAGATTCCTTTTAAATATTGTTAGATACACCAAAAGGGTCAGACCTCACTTACACATGTTTTGTGAGATCTAACCCTTTTAATTAGATTTTTCTTATTAACATTCTTTGCATTTTTCAAAAAATGCTTCTGTTTCGTTATTTGGAACAACTGTTTTGTTTTTATAGAGATCTTTGACGGCACTTACCATTTGCTTTCCAACGCCTTGTTGTCGGTGGGAAGGATTAACAGTAATATGTTGGATTTCTGCGGTGTCTTCACCTTTTAAGATCACACCTATAGCCCCAATGATATCTTCATCTTGTTTCCATAAAAACAACTGCCATTCGTCTAATGTTTCATATTGTTTGATTGTTTGTTGCAATTGCTTTAAATCCTTTTCTGCTGGCATAAAAGAAAGAAGGCCCATTGCAATTTTTTCAAAACTTTTTTTAAAGCGAATTAACATAGATACCCCTCATTAACGAAATAGCTTTCTAAACGAAAGCAAAAGTGTTTGAAACCGCACAAAGTAGTAAACATTTTTTTCAAAATACATATGATTCAAATTATTCATTGTTCTCAATTATTATATACAGTTTCTCAACGATTTTAAACTCTTTTAGGAAAATTAATCAAGAGCCTTTAATAAATTGCCCATCTCGATTGCAGTTACAGCCGCCTCATATCCTTTATTTCCAGCTTTCGTACCTGCTCTTTCAACTGCTTGTTCAATTGATTCAGTTGTTAAAACACCGAAGATAACCGGAACTCCTGTTGTTAATGAGGCATGTGATACTCCTTTTGCAGCTTCATTACACACATAATCATAGTGTGTTGTAGCCCCACGAATAACCGTTCCTAAAGTAATAACCGCATCATATTTACCAGACTCAGCTAATTTTTTTGCAACGAGTGGTAACTCAAATGCTCCTGGTACCCACGCAACGGTTACATCTGCTTCTGCTACACCATGACGTTTTAATGCATCCTCTGCTCCACCTAATAGCTTAGATGTAATAAACTCGTTAAAACGTGCTACAACAATCGCAACTCTTAATCCACTACCAATTAAATGTCCTTCAAATTTATTCATTTTTAATTCCTCCTAAGATTATTAGAAATGTAGGAAATGTCCTAACTTTTCATATTTCGTTCGTAAATACTGTTCATTTTCTTCTCTAGCTGGCATTTCAATCGGCACCCTATCTTCAATTGTTAGACCATATCCTTCTAATCCAGCAATTTTACGTGGGTTATTTGTTAACAACTTCATCTTTTCAATACCTAAATCCTTCAGGATTTGAGCACCTATGCCATAATCCCTTAAATCAGGAGCAAAACCCAATTTTTCATTCGCTGCAACAGTATCATAGCCTTGCTCTTGAAGCTTATATGCTCTCATTTTATTAATTAGGCCAATTCCTCTACCTTCCTGACGCATATAGAGTAATACACCCTTACCCTCTTTTTCAATTTGAGAAAGAGCTGCGTGTAACTGAGGACCGCAGTCACACCTATATGACCCAAACACATCTCCAGTTAAGCATTCAGAGTGAACTCTCACAAGTGTAGCCTCTTCAGGATTGATTTCCCCTTTTACAAAAGCTACGTGCTCCTTATTGTCTAATACATTTGAATAGCCAATAGCTCTAAATGAACCAAATTCAGTTGGCAACTCGATTTCAACCTCTTGTTTGACAAGCTTTTCTCTACGATTACGATATTTTATTAAGTCTTTTATCGTAATGATTTTCAGATCAAGCTCCTCGGCAAGTATTAGTAAGTCCGGGACCCTTGCCATAGTACCATCTTCTTTAATGATTTCACAAATAACTCCACCTGGTTTTGCTCCACATAGGCGAGATAAATCAACTGCTGCTTCTGTATGACCAGCTCGACGTAACACACCACCTTCTTTTGCAACTAGTGGGAATGTATGTCCAGGTCTTTTGAAATCAGAAGGTTTAGATTCATCTGATAAAAGCGCCTTTACTGTATCAGCTCGTTCAAAGGCACTTATTCCGGTAGAATTTGTTTTAAAATCAACACTAACTGTAAAAGCCGTTCCGTGTGGATCTGTATTATGAGTTACCATAGGAGAAAGGTTTAACTTTGCTGCTTGCTTTTCTGTAATAGGTACACACACAAGCCCTCTTCCATGTTTAATCATAAAGTTTATCGCTTCAGGAGTAACTCTATCTGCAAGTGAGACAAAATCTCCTTCATTTTCACGATCCTCGTCATCGACAACAATTACTACTTTGCCTTCTCGAAGGTCAGCAATTGCTTCCTCAATTGTATGGAACATGATATAACCCCCTTCAAATATGGTATAAGTCAAGGCTTTGACCAATATAGAATGGTGCGAGCCAAAGACATGATTAACACGCCTTTAATTATCAAAAACCATTTTCTTCTAAAAATGATTTGCTCAATGAAGAGCTTTTAGGACTTACCTGCTGTGTAACAAATTTTTTTATATATTTCCCTACCATATCACATTCAATGTTAACAATATCGCCAACACCCTTTGTACCAAGAATGGTTTCACCTAAAGTATGTGGAATGATCGAAATAACAACTTTTTCTTTTTCTAACCCGAAAATTGTCAGGCTTATTCCATCAATTGTGATTGAACCTTTATGAATTAGCGTGTTTGTTAATTCTTCTGGAACTTGAATCTCATAATATACTGCATTAGAAACTTGCTTTTTCTTCACAATTTTTCCTGTACCATCAACATGACCTGAAACAAAGTGACCACCAAATCTTCCGTTTGCTGCCATTGCCCGTTCCAAGTTTACTGGTGATCCCTTTTTTAATTGTGCTAATGACGTACTTCTAACCGTTTCTGGCATCACATCAACTGAAAATGAAGCATTTGAAAATTGAGTGACTGTTAAACATACTCCATTTACTGAAATACTGTCACCTAAAGATACATCGTGTAAAATATGTTTTGCTCCAATTGTGAAAATAATCGCTTCTTTCGAACTTTGTACACTTTCAATTTTGCCAATCTCTTCAATAATACCTGTAAACAAAATCGGTTCCTCCTTTCTTCGTGAAAAAATGATCATATTTACGTCTACATTGCTTTGCTATATTTGCAAAGCATGAAAAAAAGCCCTAAGTCAAAGAGACCAGGGGCAAAAATTTAGTAAGAGTTTGATATTTGAGTATGTCAAATAAGAGTATTAACTATCTATTTTTCCAACAGAAGGATTAATACACCGCAAAAATTCACGCAAATTCTTCTCCCATCCAGACTTTCACTGTCGGCCCTAGAGTTTCACTAGATCCACCGTTAACTAATTGTTAACGGGTCACGGACTTAGAAGGATATCAGATTCCTTCATCACCGCCGGTAGGGAATTTCACCCTGCCCCGAAGAATGTAAAACGAAATATGAAATTATAAATTATATTTTATCCGTATAATGTGAATGTTGCAATCTTTATGTTTTGTTTTTAGTAAATAAAGAGACTGCCCCATTGTGACAGCCCCTTATCGTTTACAATTTATTCTTCAAATACTTTTACTTCTTTCATTACATCATTTGGCTTAATTTTATAGACTGCCTCAAGATTATCAACCACTTTACCAAAAACAGTATGAACACCGTTTAAATGTGGTTGTGGCTCATGTACGATAAAGAATTGGCTACCGCCAGTGTCCTTACCTGCATGTGCCATAGAAAGTGATCCAGCTACATGCTTATGAGGATTACCTTGTGTTTCACATTTAATTGTGTAACCAGGACCACCTGTTCCTGTTCCATTTGGACAACCACCTTGTGCTACAAATCCTGGAATAACACGATGAAATGTTAACCCATTATAAAAACCTTCATTTGCAAGCTTTTCAAAGTTAGCAACTGTTCCTGGTGCTTCGTTTGGGTAAAGTTCTAATCCAAGTACATCCCCATTTTCCATTGTAATCTGCGCTTTTTTCATATGTATGAAACCTCCATTAAGTATAATTCGTCTAATAGACATGAACACCTATTTATTCTACTATACTCAAGGGAGGAATACCAAATAGATCACTTAAATTATTTTAAGATATCCTCTAAATTCCGTTTTCTATGTATTGACTTTTAGTAAAAAGCTCTATAATAGATGAAGTAAAGTCAAATTGTCTTAATTGATTAAGGAGGCATCATGTTGAAGAAATATATTTTAAGTTTGGTTGCTTTACTATTATTTTCATTTCCATCACTTAGCTACGCTGATGCTGTAGTCGGTGATATAATAATTACTCTTGGTGAAAATTTATCTGAAGAACAAAAACAAACCATTTTAAAAGAAATGAATGCTACTGAGAACGATCAGATAATCTCGGTTACAAACGAAGAAGAGCATCAATATTTAGGTGATTATATACCAAAAGCGACAATTGGTACGAAGGCAATTTCATCAACGAGTATCACAATTGAAGAGGCAGGCTCAGGTCTTGAAGTTAAGACTAAGAACATTAATTGGGTAACAGATGAAATGTACTTAAATGCCCTGATGACAGCTGGAGTTAAGGATGCATCAATCTATGTTACAGCTCCTTTTGAAGTTTCCGGGACAGCAGCATTAACAGGTTTGATTAAAGCCTATGAAATATCATCTGACGAAGCGATTCCAGAGAACGTAAAACAGGTTGCAAACGAAGAGCTTGTTACAACAGCAAAGCTCGGTGATGAGGTTGGAGCAGAGAATGCGTCAGCTTTAATGGCGAAAATAAAAGAAGAAATCGCTAAAAATGGTTTACCTGAAACCGATACTGAACTCCGCTCAATGATTGAGAATGCAGCAACTGAGCTAGGTATAACTCTTTCTGAAGAAGACATTAATAGTTTAATTGAACTCTTCAATAAAATGAAAGATATTAATATTGATTGGAATCAAGTTGGAGAACAGCTTGATCAAGCGAGAGATAAAATTTCTAACTTCCTGAATTCTGAAGAAGGTCAAACCTTCTTACAGCAAGTAAAGGAATTCTTCATTGCATTATGGAATGCAATTATCTCCATTTTTACAAACAATGAACAATCGGCATAATGATTAAAACGATAAAAACAGAGAGCAGTGCTTATTTGCACTGCTCTCTGTTTTTATTTATCATTATTTATTAATTACTTTTGATTTTAATGGTAAATCGTTAACAATCAGATCCTCAAAGCTCTCTCTTTTAACAACAAGTTGAGCTTCTCCCTTTTCAACGAACACAACTGGTGGACGAGGAATTCTGTTATAGTTATTTGCCATAGAATAGCCGTAAGCCCCTGTACAGAATACAGCTAGAATATCATTCGGCTTCACCTCTGGTAAAGGTAAGTCCCAAATTAACATATCTCCACTTTCACAGCATTTTCCCGCTATGGAAACAGGTGTATCATGATTTTCTGTTACTCGATTTGCTAAAACGGCTTCATATTTTGCTTGATATAGGGCTGGACGAATATTATCACTCATCCCACCATCAATTGCTACATATTCTCTAATGTTAGGGACTGATTTTGTTGACCCTGTTGTATATAACGTGGTCCCAGCATCTCCAACCAGCGAACGACCTGGTTCAATCCAAATTTCAGGCATATTAATTCCCATTTCACTTACCTGCGCTTTAACTGCACCAACAATTTGTTCGACATAATAAGTTGCAGGAAGCGGCTCATCCTCCGCGGTATAGCGAATACCAAAACCTCCACCAAGGTTAACAACTTCAGGAACAAATGAGAATTGCTCTTTCCATTCCTTGATCTTCTCAAAAACTCTTTCAGCTGCTAGTACAAATCCTGCAGTGTCAAAAATTTGAGAACCAATGTGACAGTGAATACCTAATAAATGAATGCTTTTAGATTTTAACACAACGTCAATAGCTTGCTCGATTTGACCATTTAATAAACCAAAACCAAATTTTGAATCTTCTTGGCCTGTTGTAATATAATCGTGTGTATGTGCCTCAACACCTGGAGTCACGCGTAAAAGAACCGGTGTCTTTTGTCCATTATCTTTCGCTAACTCTTCTAGCAGTTCTATTTCATAGAAATTATCAACAACAATACAGCCGACCTGATGTTCTAACGCCATCTTAAGCTCAGCCTTGCTTTTATTGTTTCCATGCAGATGAATTCTTGAAGCTGGAAATCCAGATGCTATCGCTGTATATAACTCACCACCTGATACTACATCAAGTGATAAGCCCTCTTCATCAATTAATTGAAACATAGCAATCGATGAAAATGCTTTACTAGCATAAGCCACTTGCGCTTTAACACCCATGTTTTCAAATGCTTCTTTAAAGCTTCTAGCGCGTTCTCTTATTAACTCTACATCGTAAATATATAGAGGTGTGCCATATTCTTTTGCTAATTGAATCGTATCCAATCCGCCTATTTCTAAATGCCCTTTATCGTTTATTTTGCTAGTACCATGTAAAAACAAATTGTATCCCCTCTTTCTACAGCTAGGCTCTTTAACGTTATATTTTTTGCCCAACAAACATTAGGCCTTGTGATTAATTTTACAAGGAAAAAAGACAGTTAACACCAGCTGGTAATTAACTGTCTGTTATTTAAATTCTTGCATGAAATTAAACATACAATATCATAAAAGAGGGGTTATTTCAATGTCACTTTACCCTAATTTGGCTGTTTTTTTACATTTTGAGGATGGACAATGCTCGGTCTAAGTTTAGCGCCAGGTACGGATGTCCTAATGATAATTTGCCATAATGCTTTTGCATTAAAAGGTAAAAACGGCCATAGGTAAGGGATATTTAGTGAACGTATTCTTGCTAGTAGTAGTATAAAAAGCGTACATCCTATTACAAAGCCTTCTAGTTTAAAAGCAGCCACAGCGATTAACAGCATTAACCTAGCCATTTTATTTGCCACACTCAATTCATAGCTTGGAGTTGCAAATGTTCCAATTGCTGCAACTGCTACATACAAGATAACCTCTGGTACAAACAACCCAACATCAATCGCAATCTGTCCAATCAAAGCTGCTGCGATTAAACCCATTGCAGTTGATAAAGATGTTGGTGTATGGATTGCTGCCATTCTTAAAAATTCAATCCCAAAATCAGCTAGAAATATTTGTAAAACAATCGGTATATTTTTTTCTTCATTCGGACCTATATAGGCTATTTCCTTCGGCAAAAGGGAAGGCTCTAAAACAAACAAAAACCACAAAGGTAACAGAAAAATGGATGCAATTATACCTAAAAATCGAACCCATCTTAAAAAGGTACCAACCGCAGGAGCTTGGCGGTATTCTTCTGCATGCTGTACATGGTGGAACAATGTTGTAGGAGTAATAATCACACTCGGTGATGTATCTACAATAATTAATACATGTCCTTCTAATAAATGGTTAGCAGCAACATCGGCTCTCTCTGTATATCTTACTAATGGATAGGGATTATATCCTTGTCTAACTAAAAACTCTTCAATCGTCTTGTCAGCCATTGTAATGCCATCAATTTTTATTGTCTCAAGCTCTTTTTTAATCGTTTTGACTAACCCAGGATCTGCAACATCTTTTATATATGCTATACAAACATCTGTTTTTGAACGTTCACCAATTTTCATCATTTCATATCGCAGTCGTTCATCTCTAATTCTTCTGCGAATTAATCCTGTGTTAACAATGATATTTTCAACAAATCCGTCTCTTGCACCACGAACAATTTTTTCAGTATCTGGCTCCTGCGGCTGTCTCCCGGGATAGCTACGCACATCAACAACTAAGCCATAATCACTTCCCTCAATGAGAAAAACAATTAGTCCAGAGAGTACTTGGTCAACTGCCTCATCTAGTGTTTTTATCTTTTGTATAGACTGGTTTACAATTCTATTTTCTAAAATTTCCTTAAACTTATTATGATTAACTTCGTTATCGCTAATTAAAGTAACATTCTTTAATATTTGAGTAATATAATTTGTATCACATAAGCCATTTAAAAAATACATATTAACTTGGTAGTCTAAAATAGTTAATTTTCTGAGACCCAAATCAAAGCTAGTATTTAAACCAACGCGCTCGGTAAAAAACTTTTCGTTTTCTGCCAAGTTTCCGGAAATAGGATACTGTTTAGCTTCAGTTGACATTGTATCCGCTCCTTTCTAAAATAAGCTCAACTGCTTTCATCGTTATAGGGGATCCAACTTTCACACTGTCTTTCCGTGCCATTTTTCCGATATCCCCTATCCCTACAATAATAGGTACCTTTAACTGATCTAAGCAATATACCGTATCACCACTTATCCTTCCGAGTTCGAGATCTTTTAATCCACTTTTATCTACCCCGTATTCCGTTAATTCACCAAACCGATCAATACTAACATCCACTCTTGTCCATTCTGTTTGATGTGTTTTAGAAGCTACAGCAATGATTCCTAAAACCTCAATTTGCGGGTGTTCAGCTACATATTTTAGTGCCACCTCTCCTGCGCCTTCTCCAAGTAATCCACAATCATCAAACATGACAAAAACAGGGTCACTTTTTGCCTTGAGAATCAGCTCTATGATTTGGGCTCCACTTAAAGTAGTAGGATTCCCTTGCGATTGCGAAATAGCTCTTCCCCCTATTTGAGCTGCAACATATTGAATTGTCCGTGCTGCATATTCATCTCCATCAGTGACAATGATGACCCTTCTCTTTTTTGCCAATGTTTACCCTATCCTTTCGGTTTAAATATTAGAGCCATAATAAACGCGAATAAAATAGCTGCCGAGATACCTGCTGAGGTTAACTCAAATATTCCAATTCCAATACCGATAAACCCATGTTCTTTTGACTGTTCCATTGCTCCATGAAGGAGAGAATGTCCAAAACTTGTAATTGGTACTGTTGCTCCAGCACCTGCAAATTTAATTAACTTATCGTAAAGCCCAAATCCATCTAAAATTGCTCCAGATACGACAAAAGAGCTCATTACATGTGCCGGTGTTAATTTGAATACATCTAGAAGTATCTGGCCGATCACACAAATGACTCCGCCAACAAGAAAAGCTAACAAATATTCCATTAGCTACTCACTCCTTCATCCGCTCTCTCAAAAACAACTCCATGAGCAATTGTTGGTATCGATTCTTTTTGTTGGATCATAGTTGGACTTAACAATGCTCCCGTTGCTACAACAAACACACGATTCAGATTCCCTGCTTTTAATTCATTAAAAATATGACTGTATGTTACAACCGCCGAACATGCACATCCACTACCACCCGCAAATACTTTTTGATCTGGACGATACACCAACAATCCACAATCATTATGCTTATCATGAATATCATAGCCCTCTTCCTTGAGTAGCTCTTTTAATATCGGACTTCCCACTCCTGATAGATCCCCAGTTAAAAACAGATCATAATCATCAGGTGTTCTATTCAAATCCTCCAGATGCTGTGCAATAGTCTCTGCTGCTGCCGGTGCCATTGCTGATCCCATGTCAAAGGGATTTTTTATACCTAAATCAGCGACCTTCCCAATTGTTGCAGATGTTATTTTTATATTACTTACTTCCTTATTAATTAAAACCGCTCCGGAACCAGTGACTGTAAAAGTAGCGGTGTCTGGCTTTTGTCCACCATACTCGGTTGGGTATCGAAATTGCCTTTCTGCGGTAGCATTGTGGCTGCTAGTTGCTGCAATCACATTAGTTGCAAAGCCTCCGTCAACTAACGCTGAACCTAACGCGACCGTTTCCATTGATGTAGAGCACGCACCAAACATACATAGAAAAGGTAGACTTAGATGTCTTGCTACATAATTTGCCGTTACATTTTGATTAAGTAAATCCCCTGCTAAAAAAAGATCAATATCCTCTAAAGTCTTGTTTCCTTTATTAAGACACTGTTCAACTGCTTGTTCCATCAATCTTCTTTCAGCAAGTTCCCAGTTGTCCTCACCACAGTGAAGCTCTTTATGTTTAATGTCAAAATATTGTCCAAGTGGCCCATCCGCTTCTTTAGGACCTACTGCTGTTCCACTTGAATGGACATATAATGAATTCTCAAATTGCCATGTTTGTTTCCCAGTAAGTTTCAAAGTCTCCACCTCATCTTAAAATGCTACCCCATAAAAATAGCGAATTATTCCGACAATATAGGCTGCTACAACTCCAAAAACAATGACACTCCCAGCAAGCTTAAACATATTCGTTGCGACCCCCAAAACAATCCCTTCACTTCTATGCTCAATCGCAGCACTTGTCATAGAATTAGCAAAACCAGTTACTGGTACAGCAGAACCTGCTCCAGCAAATTGTCCAAGCTTATCATATATGCCAAACCCTGTTAGCAAAGCTGAAATCAAAATCAAGGTTGCGACTGTTGGATTTCCTGCATCTTTTTCCGAGAAATGAAAGACATTCATATAAAAATTCTGGATAGCTTGACCACACAAACAAATAAATCCACCAATCAAGAATGCCTTTAAGCAATTTAATACATAAGGTGGTTTTGGCTGATACTCTTTAATTTTATTTTGATAATCTTCCTTCATTTTTGTCATGGATCCAACCTCCTTAATGATTCACAAAATACAACCAATGAAATAATGAACCTACAATTTTCCCAAGTACAATAGCCATTAACAAAACAGTAATTTTTTCTCCAAGTCCTATCCTTTTTGCTAAAATAGGAAAGACATTTAGTACTTCTGTTAATGCCGCGGCTAACATTCCTATAAATACCCCACATAAAAGCCCAATAGGAATTAACCAAAGTTCTGATTGGAATAACAGGGTGTTTCTTAAGCCAATCCAACCCGATGTAACAGCGCCTAAAATAATCGCCCACTCATACACATGAATAAATTGATGGGTTTTTGTTAACTGTGTCAACCTAGGTATAATACCTAATACAGCTAAAAAAGCCACAAACCCCGAACCAACAACAAGCCCCCCAGATAATCCAATAACGATAAGAATTAAGTTAGTTATCATCATAATCATTGTTGTTTATATTTTCTTTATTTTCATTCATGGCCACATATTGATCTAAATCTAGCTGGTAGTTAAACATTTCGACCTCTAAGGGACTAGGCTCTTCATTGATTCTCTTTTTAAATAAATGATTAAAAAACAAGACCATCCCTAACCCTAAGCCAAGTGAATACGGAATTTGGAGGATTAGCGGCTGAGCATTTTCTTTTCCAGTAACGATTTTGTAAATTCGTTGGTGTACAGCCTGCATGCTAACATCCTCATGAAAATTCATTATTGCAAGACCTGCTCCTATAAAAAGCAAAAGCCATACGATACAAAATAAGAGAGGAAACAGCCGCTTTTTTTCAAATAAAATTTCAACAATTGTTTGAGTTGATCCTATTGTTTGAACATCTATTTGGTGGTCATATTTATGTATTTCTTTTATGACATGCATCACATCTATAACCACCATATTTTTATCACTAAGCTGAATTTGATGAATAACAATACTCTTTAGCTTCTTAGTCAACTCCTTATCTCCGACGATGAGTGCAATTTTTCCAATTGTAATGACATCGTTAGGATATACTTGAATTCGATGACGAAGTCTAATATATACCGTCTTTTCCATCAAGGTCACTTCCTAATGATAAGTTTTGTTGAATCTGCTTCCCATCTGTTTTGTTAACTTTTGCTATAATTAAAACATTTGATTGTATATATAGTATGCATTGCCTTAATTTCAATCATGCAGACCTGTAAGAAAGTCCAACAATTACCATTGGTTTTAGCCTGTAAAGAATGGCATTTTCATTAGTAGGGAAAGTGGTTAAGAATAGCTAGTACGAGGGAGTCAGTGAAATGAACACAAAAGAGGAAGAATTAGTAAACATTCTCCTCTAAACGAATGGAGAAACCTTTCACTAATGCTTCCTCTTTGATTATAATTGATTCATCTTATCTTTCATTTGTTGTAAAATTTTCTTTTCCAACCTTGAAACTTGTACTTGTGAAATCCCAAGTCGATCTGCTACCTCTGATTGAGTTTGGTCTTTATAATATCTAAGAAAAACAATTAATCTTTCTCGCTCATCCAAATCTCTAATAGCATCTTTTAAGACAATTTTATCAAACCATTTCGTTTCTGTATTGTCAGCAATTTGATCGAGTAGTGTAATAGGATCTCCATCATTTTCATATACTGTTTCATGAATGGAAGATGGTGCTCTAACAGCTTCCTGAGCAAGCACGACATCCTCAGGAGCAATATCTAAATGGGCGGCGATTTCTGCTACCGTTGGTACTTTGCCCATTGTTTTTGATAACTCGTCTCGCGCACGTCTGATCTTATTCCCTAGTTCCTTTAAGGAACGACTAACTTTTACAGTACCATCATCGCGGATGAACCGTTGTATTTCCCCAATGATCATCGGAACAGCATAGGTTGAAAACCTGACATCATACGATAAATCGAATTTATCAACAGATTTCAGTAAGCCAATACTACCAATTTGAAATAAATCATCAGGTTCATAC
>JAPSLU010000347.1 GCA_031180405.1 Bacillus sp. (in: firmicutes)
CAAACACCTCTTTACTAGCAGCTCCAGAAATTCGCTCTTCCCCAATAATAAACGTAGGGACTCCAGTAATTTGTGCTTCTTCGTAGGCGTGTTTTAGGGCTTGTAGCTGTTTCTCCTGATATTTTCTAGTTATTAGAGCCTCTTTGAATTTAATTTCATCAAGTCCGACTTCTTTAGCAAGAGTTGTTAATACCTCAATATCCCCAATGTTTTTTTCTTCTTGAAAGAAAGCTTTATATAATCTGTCATTATATTCTTTCGCTGTATTGTGTTCATTAGCAAAGTGGAAGCCTTCATGCGCTAAATCAGTATACGGATGAGGAGAAACATCTGGTAATTTCATGTTTACACCCCATGCTTTAATTCTGGGATAAATGGAATGTTCCCACAAAGCTAATTTAGAAGGATCATTTATTGGATCTAATTGTTGGGACGGTCTTGGTCGTAATTCAAAAGGCATCCATTCTACCACAACATCTTTTCCTTCAATTGCTTTTTCGAATTGGTCTTTGCCCAAGAAACAAAATGGGCAAACATAATCGGAATATACTTTAATTTTTAGTGTCATATTAATCTTTTCTCTCCTTTCGATGAATATATGAATATATTGGTGTTACACAAATCTGATAAGTTGCAACACTCTTATTACTATAAGAGTGATTAAAATTTCCCATTATCATTTTTCCATTGATCTTCAGGTAAAATTGTTTCGACTACATCCCAATGTTCTCTAATTTTTCCGTTCTCCACTCTGAAAAGATCATAAAATGATGTGTGTTTATCTCCCAATTCTCCTTCACTAGCAACTAATACGAAATCACCTTGCCCAATTACCATATGAATTTTATCGTATTGCATTGTAACCCCTTGCTTAGCCCATTCTTCTAATGCTTTACCTAAACCTGAAAGACCATCTGCAATATATGGATTATGCTGAATATAGTTGTCACCCGCAAAATATGACGTTAATTTATCAGGGTCTTGCCCCATTAATACATCTTCAACAAAATTTTCCACTAGTTCCTTGTTCTCATTTGTTTTATCTAAATCCGTAATTTCCGTTGCTCCATCTAACATGGTATGTCCACTAGGAGTTTCCCCTACTACTTCCTGAAGGTTATCCCAATGTTCGACAATTTTCCCCTTTTCAAACCTAAAGATATCAAATACAGCTTTTGGTCCATTCAAATTATATTCAGAGTGCACAGCTACAAAATCCCCATCCGAAATCACTCGTTTCACATCGACCTTTGTTCCTGCTTCCTGAAGTGATTCCAAGGAACCTAACAGGGCCTTTCTTCCGTCCCCAAAATTAAGGTTGTGCTGAATATATGTCGTAGGACTAATATATTTCTTAATAGCCTTTGGATCACCGCTTTCCAGACTTTCTAATACAGCTACGGCTTTTTCTTCATTCGAAACCGCATTGTCCTTTTCCTTTTGAGATGAGACTTTTGTTGGTTCATTATTGTCTACGGGTGCAGCTTGTGTGCTTTCAAATGTTGTAAAAGTGAATGCTGTTACTAAACTTATTCCAGCTGTTAAAAATTGTTTTTTCATCAGTTGATTTCCTCCAATATTTATAATTTTTATTAATATAATAATTATTACACTATTTTCTCCTACAAGAACTCTTCTTAATATTGTAAAGCTAGGACAAATTACTAAACCACCTCCTTAAATCTAAGTTGTAACTAAAACTATTACAACATGTTCAAAAAAAATATTTATATCCTTTTCATATAAAAATTCCTGCGATGATTAGTAAAATCCCCAATACACCTGTAATAATTATAGTTACAACAAATCACCTTGTCAATACCATTATGTTGCATAATAGTATCTGACTTTTTGCCAATACATCTGGTAAATCTTTTTTAATAGTACTTTCACACATAACAGATTAGCTATCATAAAAAAGGTTGACTTTTTCATCGTGTTGTAACTATAATGTTTACAACTAGTTGATGTAACAATTTCAGTTACTGGCGGCCGCCAAAATTTCTAGTACTTCCACGTAGTAAATCTTTACCAAAATTTACTGCGCGGATGAGAATTAAACAATTCTTATTGTTCATAATAAAAAAGTATTATTACTTAATACCAGAAAGGAAATGAATAAATTTATGGCAAAAGTATTATATATTACAGCACATCCACATGATGATACTCAGTCTTATAGTATGGCGGTAGGAAAGGCTTTTATCGATACTTATAAACAAGTAAATCCTAGCGACGAAGTTATCCATATTGACTTATATAAAGAAAATATTCCACAAATAGATGCAGACGTTTTTAGTGGATGGGGAAAACTTCAATCAGGTTCAGGTTTTGAAGAGCTATCCGAACAAGAGAAAGCGAAAGTGGGTCGTCTTGGAGAATTAAGTGACCAATTTGTTACAGCTGACAAGTATGTTTTTGTCACACCATTTTGGAATTTCTCTTTCCCACCGGTTATGAAAGCATATTTAGACTCAGTATCAGTTGCAGGTAAATCATTTAAATACACGGAGCAAGGACCTGTAGGTTTATTAACAGACAAAAAAGCCTTACACATCCAAGCACGCGGTGGTATTTATTCTGAAGGCCCTGCAGCAGAAATGGAAATGGGGCATCGTTACCTTAGCGTTATGATGAGATTTTTTGGTGTGCCGTCTTTCGATGGGGTCTTTGTGGAAGGACACAATGCTATGCCTGATAAAGCACAGGAAATCAAAGAAAATGCAATTGCTCGTGCAAAAGATGTAGCACATACTTTTTAATTCACATCAATTATTAACTTATACCTAAATTCGAAGGATATCTTCAGGAACTTATTACTGAAGATATCCTTTTTTAAGGAGAAAACTAAAAAAACCTTAAAACTTTAATGATCAAATGAGCCCTAAGTTAAATCCCAAAATTTCAGTTAAATAAATCTTTCGAAAGTGATTTTTATCTTTTTCATCCTCAAAATAGGATTTAAACACATAAGTAAAGATGCCTTTTAAATGTAATATATGAAAGTTTAAAATTAAATTAATAGAACATTATTAAATTTCTTCAATCGTCTTAAATAAAGACCTATTATAAATTCAAAAGCACCATCTATAATTTCGCTAAGTTATATAAAATCCCAAAACCCAGATGTCCATTTCAAATATCCACTTCCAGAAATAAATATAAAGTCGTTCAATAGTTTGTGAACGATGTTCTCAAAATAAAAGGGGACCGACTGTAATCACAAAATCTAATTATTCCAACCGTCCTGTTCCAATTCTATCTTTTAGCTGTTTAACCCATGGAAAAAAGTAATGACAGTTCCAGGTTCTCCGTTTTCGTTACAAAAATAAAGGTGATACACTTCTGGGCGATCAAATTTTATCGTCTTTTTTTCAAGTCTTAATCCAAGGATACCCGCGTAAAAAGCAATATTCCTTTGGGCAGCGTTCACCTCGCTGTAATATGATGGATACCAGTAGTTTTTTGCATTCTAATTCTTTCCTTACTTATAAGGTTTTTACAAGTAATTAATTTGGTCGTTCTATGGAAAAAATCCAATAAGCTCTGCTCTCCCTCTCCCTACTAATAGAGTCACAATGTTCTCCTTTCATTTCAAGGTGATCTCGCATCTTTGGGGCATTAGTACGACTTCAAATTTGGTCGTACCTTCTATGACATTAAACGCATTCCCTACCTTAAAAACTCCTATTGTCAAACTGCTGATTGTAAATTCTACGACTGACAATCTTTTGAAGAGAACTAACAATCTCACTTCCAATTACAATAGAGTCAATAGGTTTTTCGGCTTTTGCTCTTAGTTAATTATCAAATGCTGATTTTGAATTGCTTTACTGCCTAGTAATATGCAGGTGTTATAATTTGAGGTAAATCAATTTTAAAGAGGTATAAGGAGAGGGAAATACACTAAAAGAGGCGTGGTTAGGACTAACTGGTTTTTATGGAATTGGGTTTATTTATTTAATTGTTAGCTCAATGAAGTTAATATGACCCATATTATATAAATTTTACTTTAAAAACTTTGTTTAGTAATTTAATTTTAATATTGATTAAAAAAGAAACCCGCGTTTTATGCTGGTTTCTTTTTTAAGTAGTTATGAAATGATACTTTCCAGGCGAGCCTCTAACTTCTCAGTGGTCATAACACCTCCACCAAGCCCGATATATTCATTGCCTTTTTGCAATAGCAATGTAGGGTAGCTATGGACGCCAAGCTGCTGAACCTTCATAAAGTCAGCTTGGGCATCT
>JAPSLU010000348.1 GCA_031180405.1 Bacillus sp. (in: firmicutes)
TTGTATTTCCCCAATGATCATCGGAACAGCATAGGTTGAAAACCTGACATCATACGATAAATCGAATTTATCAACAGATTTCAGTAAGCCAATACTACCAATTTGAAATAAATCATCAGGTTCATAGCCTCGATTTAAAAAACGTCGAACAACAGACCAAACAAGCCTCATGTTTTTTTGAATAATTAAATCACGTGCTTCCTGGTCCCCTTCTTGACTACGACGAATTAATTCCTTAACTTCATGGTCCTTTAACTGTGTGTTCGACTGATCGTTCTTGACCTCCACATCCATAGCAAGTCTCCCTTTAATTGCATAAAGCTTTACTTTTTGATAAGTGTTTTATCAACCTAACAGTAGTTCCTTTTTCTTCTAAAGATTCAACTGTAATTTCATCCATGAAATTTTCCATAATCGTAAAGCCCATTCCTGATCTTTCAAGTTCAGGTTTTGTTGTGTAAAGAGGTTGCCGTGCTTCTTCGATATCAATAATACCAACCCCTTCGTCACGTATTGTTAATTGAACAGTACCGTCCTCTAAGGTTACAGAAATATAAACAATACCATTTGGATCATTATCATATCCATGGATTATTGCATTAGTAACAGCCTCTGACACAACCGTTTTAATTTCAGTTAACTCGTCCATAGTTGGATCTAATTGAGTAATAAAGGCAGCTACTGTTACCCTTGCAAAAGACTCATTTTGACTTAGCGCTGAAAACTGAAGGTTCATTTCGTTTCTCATGATGCCACCCCCAAAGTCTGGAGCGCTTTAAGCTCATCTTCTTCTAATCGAATGATCTTAAACAAACCTGACATATCAAATAACCGTTTTACCGCAGGCGAAATCGCACATACGACCATTTCTCCACCTGTTGCTTTAATTTGCTTGTATCTACCTAAAATTACACCTAAGCCTGAACTATCCATAAATGATAAATGTTCAAGATTTAATACAATATGTTGAATTTGATTTGCGGCTAAGGTTTCCGTCACCTTTGTGCGTAATTCTTCAGCCGCATGATGATCAAGTTCACCTAAGAGTCGTATACAAAGTACAGATTCTTTTACATCAAGTTCAATCGCTAGACTCAAGGTTTTACCCCTCCTTAATTTCTGGATAAAGAGTCAATTCTTGATTGAACAATTAATTTCCTGCTTGATGACAAAACTAGTGGTATTTCGGCAACATTAGCCAGCCTTTGTAAAGTTCCCCATCACTCGTTTAAACATCGTCCACCAGCTTGCTTCATTGACATCAGATTCCGCTACGAGCTTACTTTCAGCGATCACTTTTCCCTCTTTCTTTAATTGAAGAGTTCCTAGTTCATCACCTTTTTTAACAGGTGCTTTAATATCGTTTTTCATTAAAACTTCCTGTGTAACGTCATCTATCTTTTCTCCCTTTTTTGTAAGAACAGAAATTGGCTCTGATGTCATAAGATTCACTTCTTTTTGACTACCTTTGCTAACTCTTGTTTCCGTTAATACATGATCTTTTTCAAATAAAGGATGTGTTTGATATTGACTAAATGCATAATCTAGCATTTTAGTGACCTGTGCATTACGATCCTTAGGAGTATCTGCTCCAAATACTACAGCAATCACACGCATATTATCCTTTTTAGCTGTTGCTGTTAAGCAATATTTTGCCTCATTAGTAAATCCGGTTTTTACTCCATCGACTCCTGGATAAAACTTAACTAATCTATTTGTATTCACAAGCCAGAACTTCTTATCTGTTCCCTCACGTAAGTAGTCCTCGTACTTTCCTGTGAAATTAGTAATTTCTTCGTATTTTAGTAATTCTTTTGCCATCAAAGCCATATCGTGAGCAGAACTATAGTGGTCCGATTCTGGCAAGCCTGTTGGATTTTTGAAATGTGTATTTTTTAACCCTAGCTCTTCTACTTTTTTATTCATCATGTTGACAAATTCTTCAGCAGAGCCTGCAATTTTTTCAGCCATAGCTACAGAAGCATCATTACCAGACCCAATAGCAATTCCTTTTAACATTTGTTCTACTGTCATTTCTTCACCGGGTTCAAGGAAAATCTGAGAGCCCCCCATTGAAGCAGCATATTCACTCGTTCGTACTTTTTCATCCCACGTAATCTGTTCTTTATCTAGCGCTTCCATTATTAGAAGCATTGTCATTATTTTTGTCATACTTGCTGGAGGAAGTTTTTCATCGCTGTTTTTATCATACAAAATGGTTCCCGTATCTCGTTCAATTAAAACAGCAGACTTCGCTTTATCTGCAAGCTCGACACTTGTAGATTCTTTGGCTAATGCCATCGGTGTAACGGAAAGAAGCATTGCTATAAGTGTTAAACACGATATTACTCGTTTCATTTCATAAGCCCTCCATTCTTTATACATTCCATTTTTTCCAGTAGGAGGGAAAATATACAAGGTTTGGGAGATTTTTTAGATGAGAATTATTCGAATTTAGTTAGTTCATACTTTCTACCTTTGAAAGAACCGCTTTGTGCTACATTTAGTGAAGTTAGTATTTTATGAGTTGTTGATACTGAATGTATTTTAAAAAACTTCGGGCTTGTTTGTTTGAAATGTACTTTCCTAATAAAAAACGATAGTCTGCTTACGCTTCTAGATGAGCATTCTTTTAATTGAATGAACTTTTGCTACATAACCACCTTCCTCTTCTTCTAGTGAGTGGTATTGAAGAGCATTCAGGACAAATAACTCCTTTTAATGAATCAGTTTCTGCTATCTGGAAGGCTTTTGAAAATACTATTTTACTTTGAGATTCTAAAATACGGTGATTTAATTAATGCTTTACTAATGTGACTTCATCATTAGTCCACACCAGCAGTCTTCCATATATTTGAACCATTGCCTGTCTGTGTGATTTGGTATCCCCCAATCTCTGGGACTTTCCCTCCATTGTGGGGCGATTAACCTCCACCCTTTCTCCTTTTTCCGCCATTCACCTGCTTACCTCGTCTTAACTATAAAAAACCACAGCCTTCGGCTGTGGTTCATCATAAGAACTATTCTACTGTTGCATAAATTAATTTAGGAGCTTCTACCTTACGATCACTTATAGAAATACTATCGTAGAGCATCTCTTTTACATCTTCGACATTTTCGCGATTGCTATGGATCGTAACTAAAGATTCGCCTTTCTTTACTGCGTCCCCAATTTTTTTATTTAAAACAAGCCCAACAGCAAGATCAATTTGTGATTCTTTTGTTGCTCGACCTGCGCCTAATAACATTGCTGCTGTACCAATTGAGTCAGCAACCATTTCAGATAGAAATCCATCTTGTTTTGCTACAAGTTCAGATTGATACTTCGCTTGTGGTAATGTGTCTGGATTATCCACAACCGAACCGTTTCCTCCTTGAGCTTCTAAGAAAGTTTTCATTGCTTTAAGTGCTTTACCATTATTCATCACTTCAACCAGCATAGATCTTGCTTCTTCAAGAGATTCTGCTTTTTCTGCTAAAAGGACCATATAACTACCTAATGATAAGCAGAGTTCTTCTAAATCTTTTGGACCTTTACCACTTAAGGTGTCAATTGCTTCTTTTACTTCCAACGCATTCCCTATCGCAAAGCCTAACGGCTGGCTCATATCTGAAATAATCGCCATTGTTCTGCGACCAACCAAGTTTCCGATATCAACCATTGCTTTTGCCAAATCTTTTGAATCATCAAGATCTTTCATGAAAGCACCAGCGCCGGTTTTCACATCAAGTACTATTGCGTCAGCACCTGCCGCTATTTTTTTACTCATGATTGAACTCGCAATAAGAGGTATGCTGTTAACGGTCGCTGTTACATCACGAAGTGCATATAAACTTTTATCAGCTGGTGTTAGATTACCACTTTGCCCTATAACAGCTATTTTGTTTTTGTTGACCAGTTCAATGAATTGTTTATTTTCAATTTCAACATGAAAGCCTTCCACAGACTCAAGCTTATCGATTGTGCCACCGGTGTGACCTAGTCCTCTTCCAGACATTTTTGCTACTGGTACTCCTACCGCAGCTACTAAAGGACCTAATACAAGTGTTGTTGTGTCCCCAACCCCACCTGTGCTATGTTTATCCACTTTTATTCCTTTAATTTCACTTAAGTCAATCGTGTCACCCGAATGTACCATTGCCATCGTTAATTCAGCACGTTCTTGATCAGTCATGCCTTGGAAGTAAACCGCCATTGTAAAAGCGCTCATTTGGTAATCAGGAATGTCTCCTG
>JAPSLU010000349.1 GCA_031180405.1 Bacillus sp. (in: firmicutes)
CTTTTTCATAATTGTATGTTCATCCACACAATTAGTCCTTCTGCTCTATGTATGAATTTTATTTCATTGGTAAAAATATGTAGTAAGGATGGTGTTCATACGTGAAGAAATGGATATTTTTTCTTGCTGTATTATACGGTTTAACAACCAATCAGGTTTTATTTTCTCCTGAAGTTCATGCTGTTTCTCAGAAAACGTGGGAAGATGTTGCTGTGAAGGAAACGAAAAAACGTTACCCATTATCACAGGTGTTGTTTTCTCAAAAAATTTGGGACAAAAAGAAAAAAGATATTACGGTTAAACAATATCGGTTAACATTGCGCGAAGGTATGCAGGATTTTGCTGTTTATACGACGATTACCTTTGATTCGGAATCTGGTGAGATTAAAAAGGTTCAAGTTATTCCTGAGGCATAATAAAAAGCTGACATACTCATTGTCAGCTTTTTATTATTAATTTTTTAGGATGTAATTAATGATCTTTCTTTTTATTCATAAGCAGCTTAAGAGCAAACGGTAAAACACCAAACCAACGATTACTATAATAAGACGTAGAGGAATCTACGTTTTTGCGCTCTTCTTTTTGCAGCTTTCTTGTTTCCTTAGGGGTATCCATGTACTTCACAAGTTGCTGTGTCACATATTTCACGTAGTCATTTGTAGACAAGGTAAAACACCTCAATTTAAAATTGAATTCTACCTCTATTTATTTCCAATTTCCTTTTCTTTTAATCGTGTATTGATTTCTTTCACAATTTCTTCAATACTCTTATGGTCTGTTTCAATTAACAATGTACAATCTTTGTAAAAGTTTTCACGAGATTGATAAAGTTGATGGAGCTCGTCCTTTGATTTTTTGCTTGCTAACGGACGATTTTGATCTGTATGTACCCGCTCATAAATGGTATCGATGTTAGCGTGAAGCATGACGATATGTCCATGTTCTTTCATCCAAGCTCTGTTTTCTTCTTTTACAACGATGCCTCCGCCTGTTGTAATAATTATATTCTCAGATGGAAGCTCCTTTAGCATATTTGTTTCTTCAAGTCGAAAGAAATTCTCTCCATGTTGTTCAAAAATTTCTTTGATGGTTTTATTTAATTTTTTAACAATTTCCTGATCTGTATCAAGGACAGGTAATTTCATTTTGGCTGCCAGTTGTTCACCTACAGTTGTCTTTCCTGCTCCCATAAATCCTGTTAAATAAATTGCTTTCAAAAGACGTTCCTCCATGTTTTCTTTCTAAGATACCATATTTCTTAATATTCAGACCAGAAAATGATTTCATTTTTTGCTGAATCAAAATGATACGAAGCTGTATACTCCTTGTTTTCTTTTGATCTACATGTCAGAAGAACTTATATATTTTTGAACCACTAGTTGACACAGAACAGGAATAATATCCATTAATTATATGAATCGTAATTGGATTATTACTGGCTACTTCTCCATCCTTTATATCCTTTATTATCTTCAGCTCTCCATCATTGTCGAGGGCTAATAACAACTCCCTGATAGGTAAATGTGATTGTTCAATACATCATTTTCACTCTCGCCTGTAGCAGTACACATGAATAAATCATCAATAAATACGCTATATAATTTCATTTTTCTCAAACCTCCTATTAAATTTATATATATCTGTCTGCAATGCCAGGTGTTTCATACAGTCCAGATTGTGGTTGTGGCGTAACCCTTTGGAACAGTTTCTTTACCACCCTCCATATCTCTTTGAATTAGCCGTTTTACGTATTTACTAAATGTGCCATGTTCTAAAGCGAACTCTAGAAGCTTAGATTCAAAAGGATCATCGATATTAAAGCTAACCCCTTTTGGTATTCTTTTCATAAACAACCCTCGCTAACTCAAAGCAACCAATTGCATTTGTATAAACAGGGTGTAAATCCCGATGTTTAATTACTTCGCAATTCTTTATAATGTGTGGACAGAAAAGTTACAACTTCTTCTGCTACCCCTCCACAAATTCTTACAACATCCTCTGGTTTCCATCGCTTAGAAGATTCTGCAATTATTGCAGATGCTAAACTATTAAAATCTAATGTCTTTATACTGTTAACTCCATAATCAATTGTGAAACTGTCACGATCAACAAACCTCCCTTTGTGAACTGTAGCAAAGTTAATTGTTACACTAATAATATTAATAAATCTTAGATGTTGTTCTAAGCCTTCATAAACCCAATACGAAATCGCTCCCTCTGGTGCTACGTCTATATGTCGTATATTAAATGTTTTAGTTTCTCCATAACAAAGAGCGTATGGAAACCGCTTAACATCTGTTTGATTGCTTCCTTTTGTTCGGCCGTGTGAGTTTTGATCGGTTGACCTACTACGATATCATTTTCTTTATCATTACTGAATTGATGTATAGCTAGTAAGATTCTGATTTTGGCATCTTCGTGAGCTGTTGTATTTCCAAATCTTTCTCTAATAAAATCACATTCATATTCAACAATATCTCCTGATAAACCTCTTTTTCCTTCATAATTAAACTCCATATCGTTTCCATATATGGAATTATAGTTTCTTTCTCTCCATTCACCTAATAGTGATCTAATTTGTAAACACCTTCTTGCGTTGCAACCTTCGTTTCATAGTTACCAGCATCTATACCAAATATCATAACTATCACTCCGTTAAACAGACAAGGTAACGGGGCGCCTTCCGTTTTACGGTTCTGATATATCTATATGGGCTATCACCCTAACTTATCTTGTCCTTCAAAATATTTCTAAATTTTCATCAAAATAAAACTGAATAAAGGGAATATCGCTCGTAAAATAGAATAAATATATTGGTAATCAGTATGAAATCAACTAATTGGATCAACAACCGATATTTTATACCAATGGATAAAGCGTTCAGACTAGCCGAATTGTTAGGTGTAAAGTCGATGATTTATATAAAAGATTTGAAGAAGAATGAAACTATTTTAAAGTTTATACGTATCTAACTTTAGGAAAGATAAGAATATATGTTATATTTACTAATTCAGAGGTGTACCAATGAAGGATCCAGGAGAGGTTAAATAAATGGGATGGTCAGAGTTAATAGAGCAATTAGAGAAAGATGGAATAACTCCAGAAGAAGCAAATAAGAGGATTAGAGGTTTTGACATGATTAAAAGTGTCATAAATACTGTAGAGGAATTGGAGCCCACGAAAGAGTGAGTTCCTTTTTATTTTTTTCTGTTGAGTTCCCATTTAAACTAATATAAAATTGGCAAAGAATACCAAACTATAAACCTTTATAACAATATTAATTAAATGGAGAGATAATAAAATGTTTCAAATTGATTTTTCTCTAATGAAAATGGATACAATCTTTGTTGAATTTAGATACAATGATATATTTTCATTACCAGAATATAAGTTTAAATTACTTGATAAACTTACACAAAAATACCCTGTATACAATATTGATAATGCCGATAGGGTAATACTGTTTCAACCAGATAAAGAGATTGAGATACAAATTGGAATTAATCGCATGTTAATTCAATGAAATAAACCAAATAATGTATTTGAATTCTTAAAAATTGTAAGATCAGTAGACAGTGAAGTAAAAAAATTCTAAAAATTCAAAAATATAATCGAGTTGGCATTAGAACATATTTAATTATTGAGGTGAGTGATCTAATTACAGCTAGTAACTACATATCTAACAGATACTATAGCTCATCAGCAAGAAATGTCGGAGATCTAACATCTGAAATTTTAAATCCTAGTATCTCTTTTACAGGTAAAACAGATAATTTACAATTTAATTTCGCTGTAACATGTCAACAAAAAGAGACTATTAACATTTCTATTGGTCAACAGCAAGCATCGTTACAAGAAATGCAAAGTTTGTTAGTTTTTGATGTAGATGTTTACAAGGAACAAAATATTACAGACAACTTATTGGACAAATATTTCAGGTCAACTGAAAAATTCATTTCCGAAAAAATTGCAGGATATATAAAACGGGTTCAAAAGCTATGAGTACCCTGGGAGCTAACATTAAGCAAGAAACTAATCATTCTATGAGTTCTGCTACTTCTATAGAAGCTTTTAAAAATAAAAAGAGGAAGTCAGTTCTTCCTCAAGTAATCGATGAGACTATTTCACACGCCGATGCATATAATGCTGTGTACGAAGCAAAAGGCATTCCA
>JAPSLU010000032.1 GCA_031180405.1 Bacillus sp. (in: firmicutes)
AGAAGAAAAGTACCTCAGACTCATGGCCAAAGGCGACCCTTACGCCCGCAACAAGCTGATTGAGCACAATTTGCGTTTGGTGGCGCATATTGTGAAGACAATATAAACAGAAAACGAGGTCAAATACAGTCGATCTTGTTTAATATTCGGGCAAGTTTTGACCTTATTAGAAGAGGAACGAGTCATCAAAAGGTTATTTTAAATGAGGACAAGCCCGTCTTTTCTATCATCAAGTAAAATTGGACAAGCTTAATAAAATGAGAAAAGCAACTCATTCATTTACGAAATGGGTTGCCTTTTACATTTTATAAGGGTAGAAACAAAAGTCTCATAAAACTTTGGGATTACACTTCTTTGCAGCTTTAAGAACTTTATCAATTGTAGCCTTTATTGGTGATTATACATTGTTACCATCTAAAATGTATCATTACGTGATGATCCACAATAAGCTACTTTAAAACCCTCCACAATGCCCCTACACACGTTCAATCCCTCATTACCTATAAAACACATTACCAATTACGCAACACGTCCCATATACGTCTTACAGATAGTCTTAGCACTACGTCGAAGGGGCCAGAAATATTTGGTATAATTGTCATATGAATATAAACTAGATTTTATTAAGAAGATGGATTATCAATATTTTTTGCTCAGAATAAAACTGTGATGGTGCTAGTGGCAATTATAATGCTCAATATACAAACAAAAGATTGTCAAATGTAAAGAAGGGTCAAAAAAGAATTGAACTGGAAATGAAAGTGTAGAAATAAAAATCTAATTTGATTTGGAAGGGCGAAGGGACATGTCAATTTTTAAAAGGGTAACTAAGGACATTGTAAATCTCATTAAAGCAGATGGAACAGTAGTTGAAAACATAAGAGCACATGTACAAACAGAAACAATCCTCATTGATGATCCATCTGTACCACTTGAAGAAGGAGATAGTCTGACACGATGCTTATCAAATGGGCTGACAGAATCATATTTAGTGCTTGATAGAGGATTTTACGAAAGAGTGGCAAGTGTACCCGCTCATTACAAAGTGAAGGTTAAAAAGCTTTCAACATTGGAATTAGAGAAGAAAGAAGCTTCGATGCATTTCAATATAGGAACTGTATATGGCTCAAACATTGGAACTCATGGAACTTCGACAATCACAAACACTTTTAACTTTGAAGCAGTTGATAAATTGATTGAAGAACATGGTGGAGAAGACAAGGAAGAATTGCGTAAGATGGTTGCTGAAATTAAGGAACTTTTTGAAGATAGTGAGAAAGTAAAGAAGGGAAGTTTATCTAAATTCTCAGAGCAGATGCAGAAGCATAGTTGGATCACAGGAGCATTATCTAAACTTGCATTTGATTTTATGATGGGGCAAATGAAATAAAATCAATATTTAATGGGAAAGGAATGTGTGTGAATGTTACATGAAACTTCTGCTGCTGGCATGATCATCCTAGAGCGCAATACATGGGATGCGGTTCTGCCTGAAGGAGTAATCTTATTAGAAAAGGTTATGGAATTAGAAATAAATGAATTACAACAAGTTTTAGAGCAAGGTCTGGTAAATACTTTATTTTCCTTACGTGTATTAATTGAAGATTATAATGTTATTTGTAAGTATGTGAATCCTGGAAATCAAAATGCAACAATCGATATGTATGAACTGCAAAGAGACATTAGAAGATTTTTTATGAGCGCAGACAGTGTTTTGGATGTCGTAGAAAAGTTTATGAAGCATATCTATGATCTCAATAAAGATCTACGAATTAAGTACCCTAGAGAACGATGTGAGTCTGATTCTGAAATTAATAGCTTTCGAAATGAAATCATTCATGAAGGAGTGCCTTCTGTATTCATAAACGAGAAAAGAAATGTTGAAGTTATAAAGCATGCTAATGTAGCATCAACGATAACAGAAGATTATTTCAATATTGAATTGCTAATAGGAAGTAATGAGAACAGAAGAAGATATAACATGAACGGCAAGGTTAGAACAACTTATATAGATATAGAAGAATACGTTGAAACGGCATTATATAACATGTCTAATCTACTATTTCAATGAATGGAGAATTTAAATGGATTTATCCTCATTACTAAGCAGCCCATTATTTTGGGTAATCATTCTTGGATTGCTGATAGGATTGTTTATTAAAATTAGCGCATCTGGCAATAAACAGAAAAAGCAAAAAGGATTTAAAGTGTACTACGCAAAAACGAGACAAGAAAGAAGGCACATCAGAGAAAAAACAAGACGTGACTAATCTATAGAAAGATGGTTTTGATCGAAATTCAAAATTGGGGTGAGTATTGTGGAAAAATGGGAATATAAAACTCTCAAGTTTCAAACAGGTGGATTCTTCGGAGGAAAATTGAACGCTGAAGGATTTGATGGAATACTAAATAAAATGGGCAATGAAGGTTGGGAACTAGTTTCTTGTTTCGATACAAGTCAAACACAAGGTGTTTCAAGGGACGTCATTACAGTTTTTAAAAGAAAGAAACAATAAAATGAAGATTTGAATGGGGGATAATTAAATGGATCGATTTTTAGTCAATGATACGGGAGAGAAAATAAAAATTCCTAAATCAGTTGTGAAGGTACTTGGAAAGATGCATGGTGGCTTTGATGATCCAGAGCGAGAACAACGTATTATGGCGGCGAATATTTTTGCCTTGGCACTTCGGGCTAGAAGATTAGAAGGTGCATCGACAGCTATAAAACTATGGAATGAACAAGGAAAACTAAAAAGCACAAGATATCCTGATTGCAAAGCGAATACCGTTTTTGTAAAGTTCATTTCAACTACTCTAGGTACTGGAATGTTTAATATTTTCTCAAATAAAGAAGTTGAAGATTTGTACACATTTTTTGCAAAATGCCCACATGGGTTTGATGTAAAAACAGAAGAGGGGGTAAATGTCTGGGCAAGCTCTGAATTGCAGCCGTTAGTTACTTAATCAATTGCTTAAACGCAATGAAAAGGTAATTTGATTCGTATTCTATTGAAAAGGCAGTGATAGCTTGTATTATCGTACAGTTAAGGTGTTTTATCAAAGAGGAGATTTATCAAATTATCTCCATTCATTAGAAACTCAAATGAATGAGGCTATAAGAAATGAAACAGAAGATTATATATTGAATGTAAACGAGGAAGAATATATCCATTTCAATATTAATCAGTATACGCAAAAAACACTTGAAATTGATGTGGAAAATGCTTATGCAGACCAGAAAGAAGAAATGATAAAAGCGGAACATTTTCCAAGAACATTTTTTGTTCATTCAGGTAAGTCATATCCTAGGATGGTTGTTTATTTTTACATCCCAGTAAAAGGGAATACAGAGCTGTTGAATTACACTCCAAGTACTAGAATATTTTGGACTGAGGAAATGAAACTTCAAAATAATGAATTAGTATATAGGGTAGTGCAGTTTAGTGAAAATGTTGATGACATTAACAGGGCATTTGAAAGGCTAACTTCTAACTTGAAAACGATGGAAGGTTATATTAATGAGGATGTCCAACAGTTTAATTCTTCATTAAGAACTAAGATATCATCAGCATTTACTTCTCGAAAACAAGAATTGCTAAAAAGGAAAAACCTATTAACTGGTTTAAAAGTGCCTTTGAAAAAGGCGGAAAATGTATCAAAGACGTTTACTATCCCAACTCCAGCCATTAGGGAAAAAATCACGGTGAAACCTTATGTAACGGAGAAGGGTTATACTCCTGAGCCAACACTTGATATGAACACATATAGGGCAGTTCTTCAAATAATTAATGATATGGGTAAAGAATTTGAAAGAAAGCCTTCTGTTTACTCGGACAAGGGTGAAGAGCAATTAAGGGATCACTTCTTAATGCTACTTGAGCCTAATTTCGATGGTTCAGCAACAGGAGAGACCTTTAATAAGACTGGTAAGACAGACATTTTACTTAGACATGAAGGCAATAATGTATTCGTTGGGGAATGTAAATTTTGGACTGGAATCAAGGGATATACAAAGACAATCGATCAATTGCTTGGCTACTTAACTTGGAGAGATTCTAAAGCTGCAGTTGTTATGTTTGTTAGAAACAAAGATTTCTCAAGTGTATTAGAAAGAGTGGAGCACGAAACTTCAAATCATGCTAATTTTCTGGGTTTTGTAAATAAAGACGACGAAACTTGGTTTAATTATCGTTTTCACATAAATGGCGATAGAAACCGCGAGGTAAAACTTGCAGTAATGTTATACCACATTCCAACAGTCCAATAATAGAAATCTAATAAAACAGCGATTTAATCATAAGCAATGCGCAAAGGAGTGGGGAAATGCAAGATTTTAAAATTGACAAGAAGCAAAGGAACTTATTGATTAATAGTGAATCGCCCAAGGTGTTACCATGGTTTAATGAGTTACTTAGAAAATATGAAAAACTCAATCTCGTTAATGTTCCTGAGCAATATCATGATGATTTCAAACATGTCATTCCCCATCTTTTAAAGCAATGTGGAGAAGAATGGAAAAGTGATGAAAGTGTGCTATATCCTGTTGAGGATCTAGGAAAGCCCAGCAAAAGATGTTCATTGTGTAATACACGTAATAGATATATCTATTATATTCAAAATAGGCTGAATGGAAAAAAATTAAACGTTGGCAGAGACTGCGTTCAGGAGTTTTCTGATTTTGACTTCCTTAAAAATGGTAAGTCACAAAGTCAATTAATCAAAGAGGCAAAGAAAATCCGTAGAAGGTCGATCATCAATCGAAAATTCCCCAATATAGATAATGAACTAGATAAATGGGAAAATCATCTAGACACATATTATGTATTAATACCAACTTATTTAGCAAAACCTTACCAACATCTTGGTCAGGACACTCGTCAGTTGTTTGATGATTTTCTGAATGAAAAAGGAGATGATACTACATTTAGAAAAATCCGAAAAATGTTAAGAAAAAAAGAAGAACTTATAAGAGCGATGGACTTGTACAACGAAAAGAATAAGGACGATAAATTTATTGCAACAATGCAGATGAAAAGGAAGCTTGAAAGACTAAACGATCAAGCTACTTTAGAGAAATTGTCTGAAGTTGGCTGGGTGGACGAAACCACTATTGGTAAAGTACTTGAACCAGAGTTTTTAAGCAAAGTATATCAAGATGTCCAATCTCTATTAAATGGTATCGAGATAGGCGTTGAAGGTTATCCACCAGAGCCAGAATATTATTTGCTTACACCGAAAAAGCATAATAATAGTATTCATCTTCTATGTAAACAAGAAAAAATATTTTTGAATTTTGGGAGTTGTTTTTTTGGCAAGCAATCAAAAGCTAGATTATCATTGAAAAACATTGCTCGAATTAGTGATTTTGCAGATAATGCATCTGTTGTAAATTTTGTAACAGAACTAAATTATCTTTCAAGAAGATCAGGTATCAGGCTTGTTCAAACAGTCGAAAATGAAATTGATATTGAGTTTGAAAACAGAATTCTCCCGTATAATCTTAAGAACTTTTTGCATGAATTCAAAACTGAGATATATGAAGAAGAATTCAATGTTGAAGGGTATAAGCAGCTCATAAAATCTTTAGAAGGAAAGCGTTATACTAGAGAAGTGTTAAATGACTTACGAGGTATCAGAACGTCATTAAACTCCAGATATAAGTCATTAGATGATGATGAGTTAGAAATTGGAATGTAAAGGGAACAAGTACTTGCAATTGAAATATCGTTTTTATTAGAAAATTTGGGGGATGAACCTGTATGGATCAGAAAGTATCAGTAAAATATTTTGATATTCCTGATAAATATGTTGAACTAGACAGCCCAACGGTCTACTTGATTGCTGAGAAAATAGATTTCGTGGAATATTGTAAAGAGCATTATAGCCCTAAGAATATTCGATATTACTTTACTGATAAAAAAGGAAGAAAGGTAAGTCCTAGATGGATTATTACCTATCTGTTTCATACAGGGAGCGATTTACTTAGACCTCTAAATCATGAAACTGAAGTAGAAGTTTACAGTAATTCATATAGTGCGATTAACATTTTTAATAAAATCGGGGTCAAAGTGGAGGAAAAGAATAGGTATCTTGATTAAATTGGCATTTGATTTAGAGTGGAGTGATTAGAGTGTACATTAGAGTATTGAACCAAGGGGAAGTTATTCATAACCAGCAACATATGTATGTACATAATGATTTAATAAGTGATTCAAAGTTGTCGCTAGAGGCTAAAGGATTGCTAATGTTCCTTCTTTCTAAATCAAAAGATAAAAGCTTTATTAAAATAGATGAAATACTTGACGCTTCGCCAGATAGCGAAGAGGAAACGAGGAAAATATTAAAGGAATTAGAAGAGCTTAAATATATTCAGTCGGTCTTTTCATGAAATGGGGACTTCATGAGGATTGCAGTGTGTTCTGATAAGAGGGTGAATTCATTTAATGTATACAAAATATTAATGGGTTAAACCTTTAACGAGTTTCTATATTTACCATATTAATTATTTTTATTTAATTATTTCAAATATAAGGAGGAATTCCTCCTTATATTTGAATATCCTACTGAGCATGAAAATTGCTCTAATTAATCCATTGTTCTCTTGTCATACTTCTCAAATTTAACGTCTAAAACTCTCTCATTGATCTTAATGTGGGTATCGTCAAGCCATTCTACTTTTTCTTCGGTTTCTTTCCAACTCCAGTAAATAAGTCTCTCACTACCGAAAAGTCCCGTATTTACATCTACTCGTAAGCCACCTTCATCACCAACACGATATACCTTGGCAACGTACTGACTGTTTGGCGAATACACCTCATTAGTCAGTTCTCCCTGCCCGATCAATAATGTTGAATAAAATGCGATGTAATAGAGTAAAAAGGGAAGTAGGATCAAAATAAAGAGAGCAATGAATAACTTATTATGTAGGATTTTTTTCATGATACTCCGCCTTCGTGAATCAAAAATTTCTTATTCGAATCTATCATCTTCGAACCAATCAATACCTCTATTGATAGCAGCTTGATCGGTCGGATCATCAAAATAACTATCAAACCATTCCGCGCGCGCTACCTGTTAAAATCTGAACTAATCCTGCTGCGCTCAAAAGTGTCTTTCTTTTGAACAATTCCCTTCCAACATAGCCATAATGAATATTTCCAATGTCTTCGCCAGTTAAATAGTATGTTTCCCCATCGATTTTAACAGTGCTTACCTTATCCCATCCAATTTCTCTTTTATAATCCCAAGGCCCTCCTTCTCTTACCCTTGTCGCAAAGTAAGTCTGAGTAGCAAACATTGGATTAATCCTAGGATTCAACAATCCGGCTTTCAAATAGTCATCGTACGTTTCCTTGATTTTTTTCACATTTTTTGTAGCATATCTTTGTAGCGGGAAACTCTTTTGTTCATCTGGAAGTGCCCGTGTAGTGAATTCAGCATCACTAGGTAAATTCTCAAGTTCTTCAACAGTTGCTACCTCTAGTTGAAGCAACGCAAACAAAAGAATAAGTATTAAATAGTTTAGAATGGCTCTATGAACAGATTCTATTTAATAACCCCTCACTTAATAAATATAAAGAGGAGCATGGTAGAAAACAGGAGAACCGCTAAGTTCCACCGGTTCAATCCCATTCAACAATCAATAGATTTTATTTCTGGATAATTCATCAAATGCAATTGGTGTCAATGGATAGACGTTAAGTTTAAGACCTACTTCAAAACGAAGTAAATTTGGCGTGTACAAAGAGGCTTGGGCATTTTAAGAGGTAATTAGTACAGGCATAACATCGAATCAATTTTATTGTTTTGATATTGTAGTATCTAAGAGGATCATTAAGCATATTACAAGATCTATTAATATCTAGATTAACTCCCACGTGTTGATTAGGTGTTCTCAACGTGGGAGTTAGCAGGAAGAAGGTGTTACTTGAATAAAATAAGCCAGAATGTACCAAAGAGTCAATGCAAGGGATATACTTATCACGGAGGTGTGTACTTGTGCAAATTGAACTTGAAGAACTATTATCTAAAATTACCTCTGATAATCTTCATGAAGAAGTTACAACTGGTGAGGTGAAAGGTAAAGAGGTATGGTAAGTTCTTTATTTAGTGCAATAATATAGCTAATGTGCAAATGTAACGTTAGTCTTTAAAGCCTATCGTCAAATAGTCGTCAGCTAAGACTATTCATTTCATAAAAGATTTGCTCAGTATTGTGCGCACTTCCCTTTAAAGTGAAGTGTAAACTTGTGGAGAAATGATTGCTCTCTATCAAAAGTGAACAAAAAGAAAACAGACTCTTGAGGTCTGCTGATTGTTATGAGCTTTATTGTGTTTATCGTATCTTGTTACAGTTATCCTTGTGGGTTATCGCTATACATAATAATAGGAGGTTTTTTAGGGAGCGACATGCTATTTGCACCAGTGGAAACAACAACTAGAAAGCAAGCTATTACCAGTGAAACTCTTGAAAGGACAGCTAAAAACTTCCTCATATGTTACCCCTCATTTCTTTTCCCGAATTTAATCATATTATATACTTCATTCAATTTTTTCAGAAGTTCCAAATCCATATCTTTTTTTAATTCACAATGTTGCATGTTTATCTCAACAGCGCAAGACATTATTTCTTCGATTCGATTGATTTTTCCGTAATACACAATACTTTGTAGATAAGCATCCATGCCCTCATTGAAATGACCGCGACTAACAAGGAAGGCTCCTTTGTTTTTGTAATAATTCCCTATTCCTGAAAAATTGTAAGCATTATTAAAATCAAAAGAGAAGTTATGTTCCTCTGTGGTGATAACTTGTTCGATGGAGTTTACGTCATTAACGTAAAGCAATGCTTCTATTAGGTCGTTGACTCTATGGATTAGATTGTTCTTTGTCGCTTCCCCTACACACTCCCTGAGCAAAGGTATTGCTTCCTGATAATGACCAGTCTTTGACAAGATAATTGCACGTAAATACTTGGAGCGTTCCATGATAAAACGATAGCCTAACTTTTCGTACATTTCTATATGGGATTCCATGTCTTCAAATTTGCCCATTCGCATATAGGAATTACAAATAGCCAAGGCAATGCGTTCCTTTATTTCATTGCTTGTAGAGTCCTCGGCATGTCCCATTTTTCCAAGTTCAATACATTGCTCATATTTTTTCAAGTCATGTGCATCAAATGCCATTAAGTAGCAAAGGTTAATTCTCTCTTCATGACTCAAAAACTCTATGTAATACAATACTTCTTCCCCGTGACGAAAGGTTTCTTCGAGGCGGTGTGGGTTATTTCTTTCGATACGGTATCTATGGAATAAAGCTTTAGACATGTATGGTTGAATTCCGCGAATCCGACAATATTGAGCAAGTTGGTTAAAGAGCACAAGTTTAATTTCTGTGTTTTCAACATTGAGAGCAGTATTGTACAGGATCTCTACTGAGTCCTCAGTTTTTTCTTTTGGATTTTCGAGTATACGGGAAACTATTTTTATAATTAGGTCTTCATTTGAGAGTTGAATAGCTTCGAGCAACAAATCGTGCAAGCTATTGTGCCGTGTCTCATTAGAGATGTAAAGTTCGATTATCTCCTCATATTGTACATCTAAGGCTTCAAAGATGCGTAACAAGGTTATTAGTTCTGGTCGCTTTGTTTCTCCATTTTCTATTCTTGAAATGGAACTTTTACTGACACTTGATTTTTCTTCTAGTTCAGAAAGAGTGAGGTTATTTTGGGTTCTGTACCGTAATATTGTTTCGCCAATATGGTCTTCCACATTTTTCACATAATTCACTCCTTTTCCATTTTATTACATATACGAAAAGCATTATATCAATAGGAGTTAGAACTATCAAATGCAAGTATTCGATCTGATTCGACAATTCTTGGCTTTAATAATTTTTTTGTGTCGAACGTTGCATAAATGGAAAAATACTCGTTATTATGCAACAACTGGTATTCTTTGGGAGAAGCGAGGTGATGTAATGGGGGTGAGTTAAATAGTGAGAAGGCATGAAATGAGGAACGAAGACTTATTACAGAAGATTGATACCCTTCAATTCCAACTGAATGAAATTTTCAAACAGAAGGGAAGTCTAACTGACTGTGCTGTGTTAAAGGTGAGTCAAGAGCTTGATGATTACGTAGTGGAACATCAACGTAGAATGAGAGATAAGGTGTCAGGGAGAGAGAGCGTTACCAGTTATAGTCGAAGAGTAATCTGATTAACAATTTAGGGGGTATTGTGATGAAAAAGGCAGTTGCTGCGGCATTTTTATCTTTAAGTCTGCTATCAAGTGTATCTTTACCTACAGTGGCATTCGCGCAATCCACAGAATCAAAAACTGATTTCTCAGAGATTAATGATGATTGGGGTGCTGACTCACTCACACCTGAACAGACTGAAAAGTTGCTGACGGATGTAGGATTAACTCGTACAGAATTGCAGCAATTTCCTCAAGAAATACTTGAAGAGTTATTGAATAATGATGCTAAGAAACTTGCCGAAAATTCAAAAGAAATTAATATGAGTAAGTACCTATCTAAAAATAACCTCGCTACTTCTGGTGAGGAAGTAGATGGGGGATGGCTTGAACTTAATTCAAAAGCTTTCGAGGTTAAAAGTGATGACCCCGATAAAAAGAAGTTTTACTTTTATGGGAAATATGAATGGACAGATAGCCCAGCATTCGACTTAACAGACGCTGTTAGTATTGGATTCCCTGATTCCGCTGAATTCGTATTACCGATGTCATCGAGAGGGAAAGTAAGAGAACATGAAACACGTTACTGCTACAGACCTGATAACGACTCGTCTGCAAAATGGAAATGTTCAACTGATACGTCTGCTCATGAGTGGGATAATGGAATGGGGGTTGGAAACATAATGGATTTAGAGGAAATGCCGGGTAACCTTGCTCATAAAGGGTATATTGGACAATATGTATATACTGAACGGAAATCTGGATATGTAAACATTAAGTTTGAGTATGGACACCAAGCAATTGATGTGGGAAATCCTGAGTTTGCTGTTTATCCTGCGGGATTATCCATTCAACCAGAAAGTGTTGATTATACGTTTGATTATGGTTTAGAATTTGAATGGTAGTAATTTCCAAAGTCCCCTCTTTAACAGCTTGAGGGGGCTTTACTATACTAAAAAGGAGAGTGCCCATGATACTTTTTTTAATTATTTTACTGGCTTTTTTGGGATTTTCTTTTATTTTTTCATTGTTGGAAGCTATTAAATATGCAACGCAAAAAAATTTCATTAAATACAACAAGTTACGAAACATTTCTTGGATAAGTTTTGTTCTGCTTCTTATCGTCTCTTTTTTTATTGCGAGAATAATAGCAAATTAAGATTGAATTTTAGAAATTTAAAAGAAAGGGGTGCCCCAAAAGTCATTCACTAATTTTTGAATCCTAATGAAACAGAATGTTTTTTCATTCGTTTTTGGGATGTAATTTTTAGTGATTACCCTTTTGGGGCACCCCTTATGAGATATTTTTCATATGATCGTTGAAATCCCAGCAATTCATTCGTTTTATCTAACTAAAGTAAAATTCAATATTAGAGTACGGAATAATAACTAAAAATTTATTGTAAAAACAAATGAATGTGATATATTTGGATTATGAATTACTAATCTATGGAAAGGGGAGAGGGGGTAAGAAATGGAGGGGATAAATAATCAGTCCACCCAAAATGGCGAACTTAAAACAATGAAAGACAGAACAATGTAATACATACTTCCCTTTAAAGGAAAAACCTATGGTAGTTGAATCGATAATAAGTATAAAATTATTGGAGTGGTCATATGAAAAATGACTTTTATATTTATAATCCTAGCCAAGCTAACTTCTTCTTGCAGCAAGGATTAGAGCCTGTAAAAATAGGTGTTGGCAATAAGCGAGCAATATATGTAAAGTATCTTCGCAATGAAGAATCAGAAGGGATATTTGCTAAGTGGTGTGAACTATGTCTAAAACATAAAGGTGCTAAATCTAGCACTAATTTGTTATGACATTTAGCAAAAAGTGATAATTCTAGTACATAAATGTAGAATTGCTGCAAATGAATGATAAATCTAGCACTAAATTAGCACCACAATTAGATTAAAAAATATATTAAATAAAAATATAATATATAGAGTAATGAACATATTTATTTATGCCGCGCAAATTAATTTGCTTGCATAGGATGAATTCTTTTTAAAAGTTTTAATCTAAATTTAAAATTTTATGGGAAGTGATTTTTAATGTCAGAATTTAATACAGGAAATAATACTTATGAAAGTGGGAAGTTCATTCCTATATACCATAAGTATTATAAAGAGGATGACCCTCAAAAATTAACACCCAGAGAACTTCAAACTCTAATTTATTTACGAGACAATTTAACAACACTACATAATGTTGTCAACACTAACTATTTGATTCTTAGTCAAATACTTTCGTTTACTAAATACAAACAGGCAAGCAAGAATTTAACTATTGTGCGGGAAATCATGCAATCACTCAAAGTTAAAGGTGTCATAAGTTATACAGAACCTGTAGATAGAAATTCTTTATTTACCGTTTCTGTTGAAGAAGTAAAACATAATAAAGATGATAAAAGAACAGCGTACCAAGCAGTACCTAGTGACATAATAGAACTTACCAATGACCCATATGAACTATATGCTTTAATTACTGTTAGACGATTCAACTTAATGGATAAGTCAGGTGAGTATTCCTATCCTTACTTTCGAAACAAGAAGAAATGGGGAAGTTTGCTGGACTGTGATGATAGAACAGCATATAAGATTGTTGAAGGAATGATTGAAAAGAAGCTGCTGTATTGGTATGAGAATGATAAATCATACGAAGATGGTAATTGGAGTCAGTGTAACGGGAAGTATTATATTTACCCACAGGAGAAAGAAGAAGAACGGATAAGGTTAAGAGATGAGAAGAGAACAGAATGGAAAGTAAAGAAAGAACAAAGTGAGCCATGGAGTAAGGAAAATCCATTCTAGTATCGCATTTTATGAAAGTAAAATTATTGAAAACAATTCATGTTATGACTGGGTTTTACAGGTCAGTATGTGTGCTTTTTTGCGAAAACGCAAAATTGCGTTCTCTAAAAGTGTTTTCAATAAAACTACGAGTCATTTGAGTCTTCTAAATGCAAATGACTCGTAGTTAAACTTTATGACTATTTCAAGGAGCGCCAAAAAATAATAGTTTGGAGTATCCTTCAATTAAAAAGGAGCAGAAAGGTGTTAATGATTATAAATATAGTGTAAAATTAATATACTAAAGTATCGAGGATGAGTTTTTTAAGGAGTTGATTTGATGCCTCTTATTGAGCGTAATCTAATTGAAGAGAATATACTAGAAGCGATTAATGTTTTTAAAAGGAAGCGTACAAATGTAAATAAATTAAAAAAAGAATTGATTGGACATGGGATTAGTGCTGGAGATTTAGAATACATCATAAACGGTAGAACACCATTGAACGAAGTATCATTGAGTGTTCTTTGTTTACTTTCTTCAAAGATATATGCAGTAACAAAACTGGAAGCAGCGAATCCAGAGAACTATTTCAGCCAACAAGAGATTAAGCAATGCCAGATTTTTGAAACAGTAGTCGATGAAGATAAGATTACATTACCTTATAATTTTAACAATGTAACTCTTGTACGTGATGCTAATTATTCGACAACAATTACTGCACAAGAAATCAAGAAGTTGATGGACTCTAACCTGTTAACATACAATTTTGAAACACAAAGGGAAGCTCGGGTTGAGCGCGATAGTGATGATCAAATTGTACTAAAGCCTAAAACAAATCCCAAAAGTGTTCAAGAGATATCTGAGTTACTCAAAACTGGGGATTTAGAAACAACAACGATAACGTTTAACGCACTAGTTAATACCTCGGATAGTGGAGATGAACTTGTATACGACCACAAGAATAAGTCTTTAACAATAACAAAAGGTACACAACTAAACATTCTTGATGGGTATCACCGTATTTCCGGTATTATAAAGGCTTTGACTGAAGACGAAACGCTTGATACTGTTTTTGATTTGAAGATCCTTAATTACAGTACCAGAAGGGCAATTAAATACTTTAATCAAATCAATAAATTAAATCCTATTTCAGAATCCAGACTCAAAGAGACAAATTTGAGCAGTTTAGCAACAGTCACCTTTGAGGAATTGAAAGATAAATGCGAGTTCTTAAATGGAAAGATTTCTTCTTCTGAAAAGATATTTACATCAACAGACCAGTTAGTAAGTTCGAAAGTACTTATAGACGCAATAGATGAATATTTCAATCCTACGAATCGGATTGAAGCAAAGCAAATGGGGCAGTATCTCTCTAAGTTCTTTGATTCCTTGTTTATGACCTATCCAGATGCTTTTGTAACAAATATAGGGGAAGTGAGAAAGGCATCTATCATAAACGCCAACTTCATGTTTGATGGATATATCCTACTTGCAAAGAGAATGCAGGAAGCTAAATTGCCAGTTGATAAAATAGATAATGTTCTTAAAAAAGTAGACTTCAATAGAACTAATGCAATATGGAGTCAAATCGGCGTTCTGGATGAGACAGGAAGCATTACGGCTAATCCTAAACGTAAAATCAGAAACTATCTTAATGATTTGATTTCCAATGAGGTGAAAATTAATGTCTAATGCATATTTAGGGGAAGATATTGAGCTTTATAATGTTAAACTAAAAGAAGAATTCATGGGAAAATATCCTGAGCACACTCATAATTTCTATAGACGAATTTTTTATTATAGTTCCCCATTGGAGGAATTATATGGAACCGATTTGTACGAATTTAACTTGAAACAAATTGGTGAAGTTCTTAAATCCATGAATCCCTCATCGCTTGCTTCTGTTAAAAGTGGAGTGTCAATTATTAAGGCATATATTGATTGGGCTATTCATCGCAGATCAAACAACTTGAACCCACTTGATATGGTTGATGTTGAATGGGAAAGGCAATACGTTGACACAACTAAGAAACTGCTTTTCACTAAAGCGGAAATTGATGATGTAATTACCAAGTGTAAAAATGCACAGGATTCAGTAATAATTGCCTTACTTTTCGAAGGTGCTGGTGGCAAAGAGGTGTCTGAATTAAGGAATCTTCGATTTAGAGATGTTAATTTTGAAGAAAAATCGATTACTTTAACAAATGAAAATGGCGAACAAAGGCTAATTAAAGTAGAGGATCAAACTTTACGACTTATTAAAGAAGCTGCTAGTCAGGATGAGTATTTTAAGCGTAATGGGCATATTTCACCTAACTCAAGGAATGTCAGAGAGACTAGTAAGCTAATAGAGACTGGATATCTAATCAAGCCAGCAAAGACTAAGGTAGTTCATGTTGAACAAGTAAATACTCATGTAATTTATGGTCGCTTATCAACAATAAGTGATGAAGATATGCTAAACATACCGAACTTTACTGTTAAGAATATTCAACGCAGCGGCATGTTTTGGATGGCAAAACAAATATTAGAACGTGACGGGAAATTTGAGACCAAAGATCAATATTTTGAGATCTGTGAGAAATTTGGGTTTAATAAGATAGACAATCACGGATATGAAACATATAAGTGGTTTGGGATGAAGAACATTATTAACGTGGAAACGATTAACCAGTTGTTTGGAGAAAGCAGCCTGTCGTAATGATAGACTGCTTTTAATTCAAGCTGGCAGTTAAGTTACGGAATATGACTACCATTCAATTGCAAAGGGCAGCAGGAAAAGAGGAAATAGGTTAGATTTTTTTGCGATTTCGCTAATTAAGTATGGGCCATGGGGAGTTGACCAAGTTGGGAATACCTTCTGATAGTGGGAAAACGGTTTGTGACATACTATGCTATCGGTCATTTTGTCCAGCAAAAATTACTCAACGAGGTCATCTGAATTTAAGGTAACGAGTCGTTGAGCAAAATTTTGTCCATCGGGCACCCTATTTGTTAGTAGTCGTCAGTTTGATGGCTGCTTTTTTTTATTCGGTTCATCCTTTACAAGTTCAAATTGTATGAGTTCTGATATGTCTGTGATATCGAGTGCATGAGCTATTTTCTCTAGTATTTCTATAGTTCGCTGCAAATCGGTTAAGACGATTTGTAACTCGGATTTAAGCTAGTTACAGACGTGTGACCATTACGGTCACACGTGGTAATTCTATGGGTGTCTATTAGAATGTGTGAATACTAATGTAGATAACACGAAATTTCGTTGCTAATGCTAAAAGTGATCTTTCTGGACGACTGAGTGACCAACAAGGAGTCGTTCCCACCAACCACAAATAAATGTGTCATGTGACACAATGAACAAAATCTCCTTTCGCCACAAGTGGCGAACACTTAGATGGACAAAATGTTCCAGTTGACATTAAGGATGTCGATGAAGGGAGCAGAGTACTTGCTCATTGCTTACAACACAGAACGAAGAGGGGAAGCAGAGAAAGACCCAATAAAAAAGCTAGGATTGCACAGTTCTTAAAAGAGTATTGGCAGTTGGTCATGGTGGTGATCGAGCAACACGAAATAATTTCGCCTTGAAAGATGTCTCTGAAGCAATTGGAGAATCCGAAAGGATGACACAAAGACTAATTAAACTTAATGACCTTATTCCACAACTTCAATCCCTCGTTTCATCTGGAAAACTTGGTACTTTGGCTGCAGAGCAGGTGGAGTTCTTTAACGCTCTTTATTTAGATAAAGTATTTGTATTAAGTAAAACATGATTCCAACGTCCTGAATATGGTACAATATTTGGAAATATATCATAGGGGCGTATAGCATGACGAAGAAACTGCAAGTATTCATCTCATCAACCTATAAGGACTTGATAGACGAACGCCAAGCGGCTGTAGAGGCGATTTTAAGTGCAGGGCATATACCAGCAGGGATGGAGCTATTCAAGGCAGGAAATGACTCACAGCTCGACGTAATCAAGCGTTGGATTGATGAGTCAGATGTATACATGCTTATTCTAGGTGGGAGATACGGATCAATTGAACCAAAGAGTGGTAAGAGCTATACACATTTAGAATATGAATATGCTGTTGAGAAGGGTATCCCAGTCTTTGCAGTAGTAATGAACAAGTCTGCACTTGATGAAAAGATCAAAGTAATGCTGCAAGATGCTCTGGAGACAAAACATCCTGCTAAACTTGAAGAATTTAAAGAATTGGCTACCAGTAAGATATGTAAGTTCTTTGATGATGTTAAAGATATTAAATTAGCTATTCATGAAACGCTGCGAGATTTTGAGAAGCGATATACGCTTTATGGGTGGGTATCTGGTAAAGAGGTCCCTGATGTGAGTGGAATGAATGAGCAGATTATCAAGTTACAACAAGAAAATATGAGGTTAAAAGAAGTAAACGAAAAACTGTCTAACAAACAAAAAGATAAGGGCGATTTTAATGGTCTGACTTTTCATGAATTAGTAAAGTTACTCAAGGTCGAAACAATTACACTGCCTCAAGAGATATTTAAAAACGAACAGACGTTAAGTTTGTTAGAATGCTTCGTAAGTTATTCATCTTACTTTGCTACTGGTGTGAGTAATAGTCCACATTCTACTGAGCAAACTGACTACTTCTTTTATAATATTGCCCCGTTATATATGAAATATGGATTGATGGAAAAAGTTAAGGCTACAGTGGGCAAATTTGACAAAATTCATACATCAAAAACAGGACATATATTTTTGGCAATGATGCATAGAGAGTATGGCTTAAATCCTTCAAGCAAAGAAACCGCAGCTACAGAAGAATAGTCAATACATGAGGCTTGTGGCAAATAGTCGCAGGTCTTTTTTATGTATATATAGGTGAAAAAAGGTGCATATTAGCACCTTAGTTTCATCTAATCTTTTTTAGTCATAAGAATGGAAACAATGGAAAGGATAGCACCTGCAATTCCCATAGCTGAATTAAAACGCTCGTCAATAAAATCAATTTCCAAGTAACTTAATATTATCAAACCAACACCGAATAAACTTACGGAAATGATGAGAGCCTTTCTAGTTTTGAGTTTTTGAAAATCAAAACTTCTTCCAGAATCTACAATCTCAATGTTTTCAATTGTGTCAAGCGCAGAGGATGCTTCACTTAGAAAACTATCGATGGAGCGAGGATTATCTTTCTCTATATATCCTAACTTATTGAAATAAGCGTGAGACAACGAGGATAGTAATGTAATAATAGCCTGTTGCTGATTGTTGGATACAAGATAAACAAATTGCTTACCCGTAATTTTCGTAATTCGATTAAATAATTGGATGTAAGAATGGTAAACAGGAAGAATATAAGAATCCTCTAGGTTGTCCTTTAGAGAGAAGAATTGGTTCTTAAGATAAATAAAGAGAAAGCGAAGTTGCCATTCTTTCCACCAACGAGAAACAAAGTTCCTATTGTTAAGGTTGGGATTTTCTAGTTCCCCAATTAATATCTTACTAAGATAAACAAAGCTTTTATTTAATCCAATCTTTTTAAATGGATCTAGTATTTCACCAAGAATGATAGGTAATAACACAAGGAACATCATAAAAATAGTAAAAATCACCATAGGTGAAGCATCTGAGTAATGTGTAAAGTAAATAAATGCACCAATAAAATAAACAATTACAGATATAAATAAGTAGATAATATTAATGGTGTCGTTTCTTGCTTTTGACAGTATTCTTAATTCAACTTTTTTGTCAATGATAGATTTGAAAAGATTGTTCAAGTCATCCATGCTTGATGATGCCTCCGTTTTGGGAATGATTTACTATATAAATCTTAACATTTCTTTTTGTGCAAAAGTTGAAAATGAGAAAAAAGTTGAAAAAGAACACTTCCACTTCCCGACCTCTGTTACCGATGTCGATACGATAAACTTTAGCGTTTTATCGCTTTAATATACTAAATAATCTTGGTACTACTAGGGGGTATATATGTAAAAACAATCGTAGCGATTATCGGGCGAAGCCTTGAGAACTCTGAATTTTTTAGGGATGAAAATTGAGAGAAAATGCTACTTTCTTTCATTTTAGGTACATATACAAGTAACGAACCCTTGATACATAAGAACTTTTCCAAGATTCATACGATTTCGGATGACGATAGCAAGTCATTCATGCTAAATAACATTTAAAAATATATGATAAATGTAAAGAGTTTAGGTTTTCCGAATGATATTATGGGCTTGTGACAGAGAAAGGATTGGTGAGGTATGATGATGTAAAGGGAATAGAGTAGAATTCAAAGGTTTGAATATACGGTTAAATAACTAAAAATATTGAAATATGTATATACATATGAGTTTTTCTTTAAGCCACTCATTAATTTGGGTGGCTCTTCCTATGTATCAGAGTGTGTAATATGGGTACACCCAAACTACCATTAGGTACACATAAGATGAAACCTTGATACTAAATAGATACAAACGTGTAATTTACATGTGCAATAAATTGAGATATGATATGTGTGTAAAATACATAGTGTAATAAATGGAGCGTGATTCTATCATGATTTATGGATATGCTCGTGTAAGTTCCACCACCCAAACCCTTGAGCCACAATTAGAAGCACTTAATACACATGGCTGCTCAACAATATATCAAGAGAAATTGAGCGGGAGAAAGAAAGAGAATCGTGAACAATTTCAATTGCTTCTGGATACGGTTGTAGGAGGTGATACAATTGTAATCACTAAACTAGACCGCATGGCAAGGAATACAAAGGATGCATTGGACATCATTGAACAGTTAAATGAAAAGAAAGTCTCATTAGTTGTACTCAATCTAGGAGGACAAGTTGTAGATACATCGACAGCAATTGGCAAGATGCTTGTCACTGTCCTATCAGCTATTGCGGAGTTTGAAGTTGATTTAATTAAGGAAAGACAACTAGAAGGAATTAGGTTAGCCAAGGAACGTGGAGTATACAAAGGTAGACCAACTAAATATACGAAAGACAATCCAGCCATTCAGAAGGCGTTGGAACTTGTAAAGCAACGTCATATAACAGGTATGAGCATGGAACAGATAGCAAAGGGTTATGGTATCTCTAGGAAGACTCTATATAACAAGTGTCAGGAGTTCGGCATAGCATTAAATTAGAAGAACACAAATGAGCCAGCACATTTACATGCTGGCTTTGTTATATGTTTTTAAACCTAGTCATTTAGCTACACTCTCTCATCGTAAATATCAATAGAGTAAACGCAAAAAGGAATTGGTACATGCTAATTCAAGAGTAGGTGAGTAATATTAGGGAATGAAATGCGTAATGAAATCAATTTGATATTACCCATCGTTACGATTATTTAAGCGTATTTGAAACACGAGATTAATACACATTAGGATAAAAGTAACCGGAAGCAAACATTCGTTGATTTGATGAGGGGTGAAGGCTTCTTACCTTAACTAGAAGGGTGGGGGGGCTATTTTACACTTATAAACAGGATTTTTGGCATGAATAGTGCTTAAACTGATGTACTCTTGCACCTAAGCTATTTGTCATACTCGTTATAACACTCCAGCAGTTCCAACATTTCAAATCCACAAGTTTGACATCGAATTTATTATCGAGATACATATCGATAAACACCACTATTTCCAACGTTTTAAATAGCCATCAATGCCTCCGAATATACCACTTTTATTTTCTGTAATTTTATTTAAATTAATGTAAAAACAATACTAACCCACGTCCAATAAGCATTCATACGATAGAAGGTGTTCATTGATAAATTTAACCAAATAACATATAAAAATAAGTGATAAGACTTAATGAATTAGATGTATTAATCACTCTCACTCATTAAACATTCGCTCTAAATATGGTACAATATTTGGAAATATATCATAGGGGCGTATGGAATGAACAAGAAGCTTCAAGTGTTTATCTCATCAACTTTCATTGATTTGCAAGAAGAAAGACAATCTGCTGTTGAAGCAATTTTAAAAGCAGGTCATATTCCTGCTGGAATGGAACTGTTCAAAGCTGGAAATCAATCACAGTGGGATACCATAACAAGATGGATAGATGAATCGGATATTTATATGTTAATTCTAGGTGGACGCTATGGAACTGTTGAGGAAACAAGCAAAAAAAGCTATACACATCTTGAATATGAATATGCATTGAGCAAAAACATTCCTATATTTGCTGTAACACTAACTGAAGGTGCAATTCAGTCAAAAGTTGAGCAACTCGGATATGACAAAGCATTGGAAAGAGATAATAACGCCAAATACAAAGAATTTAAGGAAACAGTTAGAAGTAGAATGTGTACAGATGTTACTGATGTAAAAGACATTAAATTGGCAGTGTTGGATTCATTAGCAGATTTACAGCGTTTAAACAAATTTACTGGTTGGATGTCAGGAAAAGACATGCCTGATGTGAATAGTTTGAATAAGCAGATCATTAATTTACAGCAGGAAAATATGCTACTAATGAAAGAAAACCTGAAATCAAAAGAAACAATTGAGAAATTAAAACTACAGCAGAAGAAAAAAGAAGAGTTCAATGGATTCTCCTTTGAAGAATTAGTTGATTTACTTAGGAATGAAACAGTTACATTACCAAATACAGTATTTACAAAGGAGACAACATACAATTTGTTAGAGTTGTTTATTTTATACTCAACTCGCTTTGCAACTGGAGTAACAAACAGTGGTACAGCAAACAAGCAAGTTAAGTATTTCTATTTCCATGTTGCTCCACTTTACATGAAGTATGACTTAATGGAAAAAGTAAAAGCTTCAGGAGTACAATATCATCGAATTCAAACTTCTAAGACAGGACATAAATTTCTAGGAATGCTACACAAAGAATTGGAGTTACATACACCAAAGCAAGAAATAGATGATATAGAAGAGTAGGGTTCTTGTATCTTCTGGGTAAATGTAGAGAATTGCGTATTAGGTATTAAACTAAGGGGGTATACAGATTGCCATTATCTGTAGAAGATCGAGTACTAGGATCTGAACTGTTCTTTCATAAGTACCTAGAAGGGTATAGAAACAGAGTTAGTCAATATTACCTTGAGAAGTATGAAAAACATCCTTCATCTTTCAAGTTAATGGGTGGCACTGGTTTAATTGTTGTCCATCTATTAAGTGATTCTTTCTTTTTCTTTTTCCGCTCAGAAGCAGAAGATTATGTGAAATCAGTAGTTGCAAGCGAGGATCAAAATGAGAAGTATAATAGCATGATTGGCGCACCCGATCACATTAGATTAGAGTGTCTTTCAGAAATTGGTCAAATAGATTCAGGTAGTATTTTGTCAGAGAAAAAATTAAGTAATATTGGTAGTAACGCTTGGACATATTTTCGTAATATAAACCATGTAAACTTACCGAATGCCAGCTATACATGGGGTGGGGAAGCGGCAGACCTTGAGTATTTATTTCATAACTTTAATCAATCACTAATCGCTCACAAAGCACCAAAAGCTGATTTCCACCTATTCGACATTTCACAAATAGTTAGTAAGGTCAACGACGAAGACTTTCAGTATGAATATGAAGAGGCGATCAAGGCGTATAACGCAGGACTATATTTACCTTCAACAATTACGACTGCTGTAGCAATAGAAACACTACTGAAAAATGTAATCATTCAAAGGCTAGGTGAAAGAAAGCTCCCGAGAGAATCTAGAGAGAAGTATATTTTAAACTACGCTAATATTTTGTTAAGAGAAGGCGTAATCTCAGAGAGATTAAATCACAGAATTAGAGCCACAAATGAATTAAGACGTAGTGCAGGTCATAGTAAGAGTGGGAAAGTGGAGCAGTGGGATGCGGAACAAGCAATTTCATGTGTCAAAGTGATTGTAGATGAACTATTTACTGAAGTCAGTATCAACTGAGATTTACAACAGGACTGTGCAGTATGATATTGCATAGTTCTTTTTTAATATATAAAAATATATTGTAAAAACAAACGAATGTATTATATCATGACAATGTATTGAGAAAACAGGAGGTGACATTATTGAGCTTCAAAATCCAAATACTGACTGAAATCATTAAGGACAAGCGCTTGAAGCCTATTGATTTTGCATTGTATACAAAAATAACTCATTTATACAACATTCATCAAAAACAAGAGGAAACACCATTTTTTCACTCAGAAGTACGCTCGGATCTTCTAATTCAAGACAATCGAACTTTAAAAAACTCCCTTGAGCGATTATATGAATGTGGTTACATACTAAATGAAATAAAGAGCTTCCCAAAGAAGCTTGGCATTGGAATCAAATTCAATCCTGATTATTTAGTCGTTGAGAAGGATGACATAATGTTTACGCAGCTACCGAGTGAAATTGTGAGTAGACGCATTGTATCGGAGATAGGTCATATTGGTGTTCGGCTACTTTATTACTATGAAAGTTACATCAACAGAAAGACTCTCAAGAATTATGCTCATCCAGCAGAGGAGACAACAAGTTTCGAATTGAACATTGATCTGAAGACAGTAAGAGAGTACAACAGCAGACTTAAAAGTAGTGGGCTAGTTAGAATACAAACAAGTAAACATGAGGGATACCAAGAATACATAAAGAAAGGAGAAAGTGATGTTCGTTACTATCGCCAATTCAACAACAAATACTATGTCAAACTAGATAACTTTCACAAAAAAGGAAGCAAAATCGATGCGTGAAAAACGTTGATTTAATACGGTTTCTGCCAATAGGGAAAATTTACGAGATAGTTGTATCAATTCCCAGATAGCAAGAATGGATTACCAGATCAGAAGAAAAGTTTGCAGCATAATTTCCCCACTAATAAGAGGTTTAATTATAACCATACTATAACCAATTTATAAACAATACTATAACCACTTTTACCTGTCGCGCGGTGTGCCTTGCAACAGGGTGATGAATAATTGACTCTGGATTTGAATTTTGATTGAGTGTGTACTTACTCAAAAATAATATCTAAAAATTTATAATAGACAATAATGATTAATGGTCTTATACTGAGAATATGCAAGAACACTAAATAGGAAAGGAGTTCATCAGTTAAAGAATTTAACATATAAAAATAATGCATAGGAAGGATATTGTTTAAAAGTGTATCACAATCAAACTTATACATATAATCTTGAATCAAATTCTCTTCATGCTTTTAGTTGATGCTATCAATGCTTCAAGTGAACTTGTTTTTGCCACAATTATCACCCAATTGCAAAACGATTACGAAGATGAGCATATTGATACAGAAACATTCTCACATTTGGTCAGTTTACTAGTATTTGGAGGGGATAAATAATGCAGCTTAATAAGCAACAGTATGTGGAAACATTCGAATATCTAATAAACAATCACGTAGATTTTGACGCATTGCAAAAAGAGACAACGCCAGAAATATTTATCGAGGCTACAATAGATGCATATAAGGAAGCACTACGCACAGCATCCTTAATGGGTTTGTACATTTTGAGTAATAACAAAGAGGCTAATGTAATTAAGTTTGCTAGAAAATTTTATGGAATTGAAGTTGGTAATGATGAACGTATTGCACAATTGATTGATATGTTGATTGGTTTAAAAGGATATTATATTAAATAAAAATAATGATAAAATAATGATAAAATAATGATGAATAAAGCGTTATTAGAACAAGAACCTTTCAAGTCAATACTTTTGGATGCAGTCAAGTTTACAGAGTTTGCAACAAATCAAATAGATACACTCAAAGAACGAATTGCAGACCTTGAGCAAAAGGAAGATACATACAACGAAACAATTGATTTGCTGACTGAATATATTCGACATAAGAAAATGATTGGTGATTTTGAAGAGGGGTATGTTGCCAAATTAACGAGTGACGCTAAGATGGACGTTGGCATACAAGAAATGATTCAAAATAACATTAATAAAAGCTAAAAATAGCGAACAAGTAGTGATGGCTTATGGATACGATTCAATCTGCAATGAACGCAATGGCAAAGCAAATCGAGGACTTGAAACAGGAATTGGATGTAAGAAAGAGTCAATATGAAGCGGATAAAGAATACATGTATGATGTATCTGATTTATTTATCCTTACCATGAATGTCAATGGGCATCACAAATTAGATGAGTCTTTTGAAGAACATTTGTTTTAGTAGTAGTTAAGGTGATAAAACGAGTGAAGATGCAACTAGGTTAAACAGAATTATTGATGATTACTTTGATGTAAATAGACCAGAAGGAAAATAAGGAGGGGGAATTAGATATTGTACTCAAGCGAAGAAAAAGAAACGACTTGTGTCTATGACTACGTTGCAAATGAATGGCTTGTCTATTCATGCGTACCAAAGCACATTACGAAATTACGTAAGGTAGCGGGGGAACCATTCTGGAAGGAAGAGACAACAGGAACTACAGGTAAGACTTTATTGATTGCTGGAAAGTGGAAACTAACAGGTAAACAAATTCGTTTTGCATTGGCAGAAAGAACACCAGCACAAAAAGAAGCAGCTAAACGGAATGTACAAAAAATGATTAGCAATAAGTTGTCTAATACATAACATCGATTCTAAGCTGAATATCGTCTCAACATTGGGACTTCATGAGTCATTACATAATCGGGTAGGGTGATTATACCCACCTATACATATTGGCAATAAAATACCTGTTTTATTGAAAGAGAAATAGAGTGTTTACTGTAACCCCTCATTAATAGGTGGGGGGGTAGGAAAATATTTACACTAAGAACGACTGTTACATATATAGACATAGCACTTCTAGGCACACGGATGAGGATATAATGTGCTCAGTATTACCTAGGTTTAATAAAGGCAATATTGCACACATTCAATTACTAATGTAAATAAAAATAATGAATATGAGGTTACGAAAACAAATGGGGTTTTATTTTTCTGATTATTGTAACCCCTCTAATTTAAGTGTGCATATTTAGGAATAACAGGGTATCCGTCAAGATATTTAGGGATAACTGTAAATCAAAACAGAATCAATACACTTTACTTAGATAAAGTGTAATGGGTGAGATACATAGTGTTACATACATAGTGTTGACATGGTTTTGAATTGTTAAACATAGCTGAATAATGGACGGGCAATTCGACATATAGTGACAGAAAAGACATACAGAGTGATGGGGGAGTGAGCTGTTGGGGAAAAGAAAACAATTGGAGTTTGTTGTAGTTCCAAGTAATGATGAAATTGATCCAAGACTTACTGAGAGCGAGATAGTAACATACAATAAAGTTATGTCATTTTTCATTAATCATATGTTGGAATGCTACAAAACCGACGTAAAATAGTGTCGGTTTTTCCTGTTATTTTATAATGAAAGTATGTCATTGTGAACAAATGGAGGGTTTATGTTCGTAGCTTTGTATGTGCGTGTGTCTACAGGGAATCAAATAAAAGGTACAAGCTTAGAAAGCCAATATGACAATTGTTTAAAAAAGGCATTGGAAATGGGGTTTAAGAAAGAACAAATAAAGCTTTACAGAGAGGAGGGTGCTTCAGGAGAGGATTTAGAACGACCACAGCTAGATGAACTAAGAAATGACATAGCAATGGGTATAATTTCTCATGTGATAATAACTGACCCAGACAGGTTTTCACGTAATCTAACTAATAAGTTAATTGTGTGTCAGGAGTTAAACAGGCGGGACGTAGAACTTATTTTTACTGATGAAGAATATAAGGATACCCCTGAAGGGGAACTGTTTTTTAATATGAAATCAACCATTGCCCAATATGAATTACAAATGATCAAAAAGCGAACGGTTAGAGGAAGATTAAAAACAGTTGAAAAACTTGGGAAAATTATGCCGATGAGAGTTGCCCCATACGGCTATGATTTAAAAAATAGTCAGTTATTCATCAATGAAGAGGAAGCCAAATTCGTTAAAATGATCTATGAATGGTATGTCCATAAAAAGTACACCATGCGTGAAATTGGCGAGAGCTTGAGAAAGTTAGGTGCTATACCCAAAAGAGGTGAGAGTAATTATTGGAACGCAAGTTCAATCATGAGGATTTTGACTAGTGAAATTTATATTGGGAACTATTATTACAATAGAAGAGAGACTAAAAAGAAAGTGGGTGAAAAAACTGCTTCTGGGAGGACTAAAAAGAAGTACGAGAAACGAGACCCCAGTCAGTGGATACATGTCAAAGTGCCTAACATAATTGAAACAGGCTTGTTTGAATTAGCGCAACAACAACGATCTAAAAACACTCGAAAACCAAGAAATATGAAATATGAGTATTTGCTAAAATCCTTGGTAAGATGTGGTCATTGTGGAAGGTTTTATGAATGTACAACTTATAAAGGTCGCCCCAATAAAGATACAGGGGAGAAGAAGTTGTATACAGCTTATCGATGCCCAAATATTAACCCAAGGAAGTATGACGGTGATACATTCAAGTGTAAGCATAGTCAAAGCATTAGAACAGAACTCATTGATGACTATGTTTGGAATTTGATTGTTGATGCATTGATTAAACCTGATCAAATTTTCTTAATGATGAATGAAGAGGAAAACCAATCAATAAATGAAGTGAAACAACTTTTAAAAATGTTTGAAAAGCAAATTGAACAATTGATGAAGCAACGCGAAAAATTAAAAAATCTGTATCTTAAGGACATGATAAATGAAGATGAGATGGAAAGAGACATTGCTGAAAATAATAAGCAGATAGCAAAACTAAAGAATGAAATTCAAGTTCTAGAAAGTCAAATAAGTACCCATAACAAGCATGAATCAACTTTTGAAGCTATACAGAAAATGGTTAATTTTTACAAGGGATTAGTTTTAAATACGGACGAAAAAAATTTAACATACAAACAAAAAAGAATGGTAACAGAGTCTCTTATCAACGAGATTGTTATTACATTTAATGAGGGAAGAGTTAACTTGACTTTCTTGGGTATGTTTGAAAAATTGAGGGTCAATAAATTAATTGACATCGGTTTAAAATCACAACCTCAAGAAATTCGAGAACACGGGTGAGGACAGTGAAGATCTGATTTCCATCGGTACCATCGGCCTGATCAAAGCAATCGAGAGTTATCAGGTGGATAAGGGCACCAAGCTGGCTACGTATG
>JAPSLU010000033.1 GCA_031180405.1 Bacillus sp. (in: firmicutes)
TATGAAGCTTTTGAATATATTCATGTGAAATAGAGGGTGAAACATAAGGTAAATATGATTTTGGGAAGAAGTAATTTGGATGATTTAATTCATAATTACGATCAATTATCTTTAAATCTCTTTTCCCTGCTAACACACCGTTGAAAATCGTACGTGTTTCTTCTTGACGGTGGGTATATTTCTGATACCATGAACCTGCAAAAAGAACCTCCTTTTTCTTCTCAACCTTCTTCATTCCTACAGGATTGTGATAATAAGGATTAACCCCGAACTCTAATACGTTGACACGATCGTGACCACAATCCTTTTGATACGATTCCACCACTTCTTGCGCAGTCGTAAAGACATAGTCACAGTTCTGAGCAATACCAATGAAACGATCATAGTTGACTGGATCCTCTTTTGAATAAAAGACCGTTTTAACCCCATCTTTTTTGAAGAATTCTAGGATACCAAAGAGCTCATTTCGAATTTTTTCAGATTTAGGATTAGCAAGTCCCTTCCATCCTTCATCAATTCCTCTCCATGTGCTAGCAACAAACATTAAATCTAGCTTTCCTTGATACTCTTTATAGTTATCACGCGTAATATAGATAAAGTTGGCGATATCTTTGAACGAAGAGTATAAAAACTCATCAGCGATAATTCCAATCGTTATATTCAATTTATTGTAATATCTGCTACCATTACTGGTAGGAATTTGATCAAGTAGAGGCTTAACATTCTCAAAGAATGCTTTATCAGCAACATCTTCTCGGTATTTTAAGTAGTCATCAACAGATTCAACAGCACCTGTTCGTACATACATCATAAAATCATCTATTTTTTTACCAGAATGTAAAACCTTGATGATTTCTTTTTCATCATTTATATTTTCTGAAAGCTGCCTTCTCTTTTCTTGGACATGTGATAGTCTATCCTCAATTGATGCAATATCCAATTTACTTCCCCCTGAATATACTCTTTTTAAATTTCCAATAATTAACTGCCATTTTACCAAGCTTAGATCGGCTCAATGCATCATATTTTTTTGATAGTTTCTTATAGGATTTTAACAGCTTCTCTTCATATTTATAAGTGTCAATTAGTTCCTGTTGCAGGATAATTTTGGCTTTTTTCTCTTCAATAAGTGCTTGAGTGGCACTTTCTAATCTCTTTTTATCATCTGATATACTGTTCTCAGTAATCTCTTTCAGACGATCTATTTCCTCCGTTAACTGTGCAACACTACTTGTTTTAACAGCTTCTAAGTTGGACATCTGCTGTTTATATTCTTCATTTTGCTTCTCTAATTCTTGTACGCGCTTTTTAAGTTTATTTGTTTCTTTATTAGTTGATCTTTCAATTTCCTCAAAAACTTTTTCAGAACGAATTAACAGTTCTTTATTAAAAGTCACTTCCTCATCGGAAGGGTTAACCTTAAAAATCGCCCCAATCCATTTACCAAAAAACTTTATTTCTGTGATATTTAACTCACTGTCAGCTAAATCCAATACACTACTCAAGTAATACGTTTTTTTATGATCAAAATAGTCATTTACACCAAATGGTACAGTGACAATCACTTTTCCGTCATCAGCTAACAATTCTTTCGCATGAGCAAGAAAATCTTTTGGATTTGTTAGATGTTCGAGAATTTCACCAAAAATAATCGTATCAAACTTTTTATCTCCATAAGGATATGTAATAAAGTTTGCATTCACAAAGGAAACCAGTTCCTTCGTCGGCTTTGACTCACTTTCTAACGCGCTATTAGCATATTCTATCGATTCCTCTAATAGGTCAATCCCTAATACATTTTTACCTTCTCTCCCAAGTAAAATAGAAACAATTCCTTGAGAACATCCTACATCTAAAACATTAGGTCCCTTTACTTCACCACAAATCCAATTAATTCGGTTTCTTACTTTTTGCCCAAACGTTGTTCCTAGTTCATCAAAATATGCTTGGCTAATACGGTCTATAGGTTTTTTCACAACATACAACTCCTAATTCGCTCTGGGTTATTCATATGTAATTGCCTTTGTGCGATCACTAAACTTCTCTCCATCAGTAGTCTTAATAAAATAATGAACCTGATACTTCCCCTTATCTTTTAGAGGGTAAACAAGTTCCTGAGATTCTTGATACATCAGCTTATCTATGACAACATTGTTTTTCCTAATATAAAAAGCATATTGAGTATGAGGAGAATCATCAATATTAATTTTAAAATAGATTTTGTCATCCATAATGGAGAACTCTGTACCTTCAAGTACAGAACCGTTACTTATAAATAAGCTATCCATAGGAAGATGTAAGATAGCCTGTCCATCTACTTCTATTAAGAAGTATATATCTAGTACCTTCGAACCTTTAATCTTCAAGTCCTTAATATCAAAAGAGGTTTCATCTTTCACAGCAATTTCAGAGATGATCTTTTCCTGATTTTTCACTACGATTTTCATCATAATTGACTTGTTTTGATTAGAAAGCTCATAGTCTGCAATCAAATTCCAACTAGCTGAGGATTGTTTATGTAATTGTAGATTTCGAATATTGATTCCGTACATAATATTTGACATCTTAGTCATTAAAAATAGAGGGAAATGAACAGCAATCGCGTTATGGTTTTCAATTTGATTATTAACCGTTAATTGGTAATCCATTCCAAATTGAACTAATCTTTCTACAAATGGCACAATATGACGTTTATATTGGATATCATTCTCACTTGTTAACAGATGAACCTTAGTAAATGAATGTTCCTGTACCTGCTTAAAAATTTTGTCATTTAAATTGCTGATTTTTTCTTCTTTTGGATTCTCACCAAGCATGTAATCAGCTGTTTCCTTTGTGTTTCGCTGGATATAGTCAGCAATTCTTGTTTGAGGTGCTCCTGCCACAACATAACCATAGTGGTATTTTAATCCATAATAAAGTGCAGCACTTCCTCCTTTTGAAGAGCCCGCTGTAATTACATTTTCTTGTTTTACTCCACATTTTCTGGAAATAAATTGAATTAATGACGCTATAGAGGACTCCACCTCATAATCTTCCTCAGACCCTAAATAATAACTTCCTCTAGGTCCATAGTTATCTAAAATAAATAATTTGTTACAATCTACATTTCTTAAAGTACGTATGTAATTATAGCTATTCGCAAGTTTTGCATTAGGAGGATTGAAGCCTGAAAAGACGACAACTAAAAAATCTTTGTTATGCTCTCCTTCTTCAAACACATAACGGATCGGTAAATTGCTTTCATAAACATTTTCAGTAAATTTAAACATGGAGCCAGCCCCCTACTTACCAATTTTTAATATGTAAAAATTTCTTCCTTACTAAAAGTATTATAACTAGTTCCAAATGTAAACGCGAATTTAATAAAAACTGTCGAACTATTTGATTTTCTATGGTTTTTATGGCATTCAATCTTTAAGACAAAAAAAAACACCCTTTACAGGGAGTCTCTCCAATCTCTATAAATGAAGTATTTTCTCATCTTTAAATCCAATCGCTTTTCTACCTACGGAAATATACGTGATATTTTTCTCCTCAGCCTCTTCTAGCGAATAACAGTTTCTCCCATCAATAACATTGGGGCTTTTCATATATGTTTTGTAACTGCTTAAAGGATAATTGATAACTTCCTTCCAATCTGTTGCAATAAACGTGATATCTGCATGAAGGATGGCTTGATCAATGTTATCGTTATAAGAAACCAAATCACCTAATACTTTCTTTGCTGAATTTATGGCAATAGGATCATAAACATGAATGTCAGCACCCTGCTTGATTAAGTGTTTAATTAATACTAAAGATGCAGACTCTCGGATATCGTCCGTATTTGGCTTAAATGCTAACCCTAAAAGCGCCACCTTTTTCCCTTCAAAATCCCCTACCAAATCCTTTGCTTTTTGCATCAACATTAGTGGTTGCTTATTATTGACGTTAATGACAGACTCTAATAGGTGAAAACGATGGTGTAGGTCACCTGCAAGCTGTACCAATGCTTTCGTATCCTTCGGAAAACATGAACCCCCATACCCTAATCCTGCCTGTAAAAACTTCGGACCGATCCTCTTATCCATACCAATTCCTTTTGAGACATCCTCTATATTCGCTCCAACTTTTTCACAAATATTTGCAATCTCATTTATAAAACTTATTTTTGTCGCCAAAAATGCATTAGAAGCATATTTAATCATTTCTGCACTTTCAATATCTGTATGAACAAAAGGAACGTTCAGAAGGGAATAAAGTTCCTCCATTTTTCGGGCTACTTTTTCATTTTCACTACCGATAACGATACGATCCCCATTAAACGTATCATAAAGAGCTGATCCTTCTCTTAAAAACTCGGGATTTGAGACGATATGAATTTGACATGATTCGGTGAGAAGATCATCTTCAATCCATTTTTTCACTTTACGATTTGTACCTACCGGAACTGTGCTTTTTGTGACAACTATAATCTCCTTTTGCACTAGGTATTTCGCAATATGTTTAGCAACACTTTGAACATAGGTTAAGTTTGCAGAACCATCTTTATTTTCAGGAGTTCCAACCGCGATTATCACAATTTCTGGGTCAGCATATGCAAACTCAGCATTTGATGTAAAGAATAGCCTTTTGGAATGTAGATTCTTCATTAGTAAATCATCTAGTCCAGGCTCATAAATTGGTGAATGTCCTTCTTTTAACAAAGCAATTTTTTCTGTATCAATATCAAATCCTATCACATGGTGACCAATTTCTGCTAAAGCAACTCCAGTAACTAACCCTACATAACCGGTACCAGCTACAGTTATTTTCAAGTTGTCCCCTCCTATATAGCTATTAGTTCCCAATCTGTGATTGTTTTGCAATAATCTGTTCTAGATAATGTAATAGCTCTGTTTTTAGGCCTTCCCGCTGCAATGAAAAATCAATTGTCGCTTTGATAAATCCCAGCTTATCGCCGACATCATATCGTTTACCTTTAAAATGATAGGCAAGAACACGTTGTTGTGTGGATAGCTGCTTTAATGCATCAGTTAGCTGAATTTCTCCACCAGAGCCAGGCTTCTGTACAGCTAATAGATCTAGGATCTCTGGGCTTAAAATATATCGTCCCATAATCGCACTGTTAGATGGTGCTTCTTCAGGCTTAGGCTTTTCCACCATGTCATTTACATGATAAATATCCTCCGCTAGTTCTTCTTTGTAGCTCACAATTCCATACTTTGATACATCTGTGTCAGCAACTTTTTGCACACCAACGACTGTGCTATGATATTCTTCATAAACTTCAATTAATTGCTTAAGGCATGGAACAGAATCAGACTGAACAATGTCATCGCCAAGCATAACAGCAAAGGGTTCATTTCCAATAAAACGTCTTGCACAATAAATTGCATGCCCAAGACCTCTAGGCTCCTTTTGTCTGATGTAATGTATATTTGCTAGTTCAGAGATTTGCTGAACCTCTTCTAAAATGCCCCATTTTCCTTTATTTGCTAAAGTTTCCTCGAGCTCATAAGATTTATCAAAATGATCTTCAATGGCACGTTTCCCTCGACCGCTTACTATTAAAATATCCTCAATACCAGAAGCAACCGCTTCTTCGATAATATATTGAATTGTCGGTTTGTCAACAATTGGAAGCATTTCCTTTGGTTGCGCTTTCGTTGCCGGTAAAAACCGAGTACCTAACCCAGCAGCAGGAATAATCGCTTTTTTGATTTGCATGTAAACCCCTCCTATAAATCGGTGTGAACAATCTGAAGGAATACCTTGTCCTTGTTATCTATTTATCTATCTATCTATTTATATTCAATTGTAACGCATTTTTTCTTGTGAAAAGTAAAGGTTTCGTTAATTTTTTAATAAATCAATGTGCAATGAATAATAGCTAAATCTAAATATAATTTGGTAATTCCTCAATTAATTCTATGAATGTCAGTTATTTTAGGATTTTATGTAATATTACAAACAGTAAGTCCTCAATATCCTTCCCCCAGAGTGTTAGGCCTTTAAGTGAAGATAATGCCTGCAACACTTCAATTGATGTAATATTGTTAAATGTGAGATTAAGCTCAGTTAGATTTAGATTTGTCGCGTATTCTAATCCAGATTCAGAGATTACACTGTTTCTACTATAAGCAAATTAAGTTTTCCATATCTGACGTTATAATGTAAAAGCCATAGATATATAACTTCACTAAATTTGAACCAAAAAAACACAGAATTAAGCTTCTGTGTCTACTTTGCAACAAAATATTTAATTAAGTATTCAGCCCAAACTTCATACCCTTTTTCATTAACTTTCTTATCTTTAGTTAGGTAGTCTTTCATTTCAACATCATCTAAATCAGGCCAATTCTCCCAATGATTCAAGTAAATCAAATCTTCCTTTTTTGCAAACTCTTGTAATTGTTTTACCTCACTATGATAATACAGTGGGTCGTATAGCGGCTGTGACGGTTGAATCAACAAGATCATATCCTCGTTAGCTTCTTGCCAAGCATCTACAATTTCTTCTAAATTCACAAGCGTATTATTAATCCCTACGTTCCCATTATCCTTTAACATCGGTGCTTCAAAAAGGAGTACGTCTGGCTCCAATTCATTGACCTCTTCATAAATCTCTTCGTTTACGAGCTCACGAGTTGAATTGTCACCTGTTGAAATCGCAGTTATCTCAAATACATTTTCACCATATGTAGTTGTTATTTCTTTTTTAAATGGCTCAATCCACGTACCCTCTACATCAGATGTTCCAAATATGACAAATTCCACCGGTTCATTAGAATCTACAGCTATTTTTATTTTCTCTTGTACATCTTCAGGGAGGTTAGTTGCATACGTTAACACATCAGGCTTTACTTGTTTTTCCTCTTTAATTGCTTCTACCGGTACTGCTTTTTTAGCAATACTCTCTCCTTGTGCAGATAATTTCTGATTCCAATGAAGATTACCAAGTATGATTACAGCTCCGCACACAATGAGTGTCACTAAGACAATTATTTTTTTCATGATTAGTCCCCCATTTTTCGACATTTCCTACTAAAATTATACACAAAATGGATCAATCAATAAATTATTTCCATAAATAGATTTGTTTTAATGAGAGGAAATAATTTGTAGCTACTAGTTTGCTTATTTGTTGTTTATATATGATCCTTACCATTTTCCTTCTAGTGAGATACACATTCAACTCTCAACAAGTAGTTTTGCAATACTTTAAATCGAAGCTGAGCAAGCTCATGTATCGTCATTGATGAGTGGTATCTTTGATAACGAGTTCAAGAATTTTATAAATTTCTTAACACAAAAAAAGAGAGCATTAAGCTCCCTTTTCGTTATTGTATATTTTTTCTTTTTTGGATGAATAAAATCGCTCCACCAAACATTAAAATCATCATCCCTATAAAAAGGAGATTATAAGTAATCGTTGCAGTTTGAGGGAGTTTTTGATTCTTTTCATTTTCAGCTTTTCTCTTTGTCTTTTCAGCCTCTACTTTATCTGCCTGACTTGGATTATTAACTTTTACAGGCTGTGACGGTTCTTTACCTTGTTCTTTTTCATCATCATTTGGACCTGTCTCTGGTGGTGTTTGTCCATCCACTTCTTCATTTAATACAAAGAAAATAGGATTTTCCATATATTCTTCATCAGCAAATATTTCAAACTGGAAGGTAATTTCTTCCCCCTTTACTGTCACAAACATAATTTCATATGTTCCAGCCGAGAGAGAAAAGAAATCAAATGCCTCTTCTCCAGAATGATCCCATAATCTTCCTTCTTCGTCAGACCATCCGTAGAAGTAGTGATCCTCTGTCTCAGGATCAATCCCGTATAAATCAAACATCGCGTCAACTTCTGGCTCGTCTTCTGTTTCATAAACGTATAGGCTAACATCCTTGAAAGATCCTTCAGTTGCTAATGTTGAGACTTCCGCAAATAGATAGCCATAATAATCTTCATTTTCAACCAGAATTTCCACATAGTAATCAGTGTTGGAATCAAGCTCTGTAAATTGATAGCTTGTTTCACTGCCTGGTAACTCAACCTCTTCTACTAAATCCTCACCATAGTTGGAATAAAGATTGACCTTATATACTCCAACTTCCTTTGGCAGCATTGGATCCCATGAGACCGAGATCGAATTGTCGGTTACTTCATCAATATAAAGCTCTGGTGTGTTGTCTACTTCAAGATTTACTTGAACACCGTATTGTCTAAGTTCTTCAACTATTTGCATAGCGGCAGTATCTAGCTGTACCCCATACAGAGATAGGAAGTACAAGCTGTACAACTCTAATAACGGTTTTAAATCTGTTACCTTTGTTTCATCTAAAATCAAATCAAATAAATTTTCAAATTGAGCTAAAACTGAAAGATCCTCAATTGGATTTCCTGTTAAATCCAGAGAATAAAGGTGTTTTTTTGATGCTAGCAATGGAGTAATGTCTTCAATCTGATTGTTTGCTAGACTGATAAAATTCAGTTTTGTTAAGGCTGAGAAGCCCGCAATATTTTTTATGCCATTATGCTGTAATGTGATATCTGATAATTTATTCATTCCTTCTAAAAATGACAGATCTTCAAGCTTATTATGAATAATAGTAAGTGATTGTAAATTTCCCATACCTTTCAATACAGAATAATCTTTTATCGGAGATTCTTCGATATATAGGTACGACAGATCTTGTAATTCAGCTATTGGTGATAAATCTATTACTTCTGAATTTCCATACATATAAAATTCATATAAATGATCCGCATATTCCAAACCAGATAAATCTATAATATTCTCTTCAAATAAATATAAAGAATGAAGGTGCAGCATATCACTTTCAACTGGATCGCGTTCTAAACCAAGTTCAGCTTTGATTAGCTCTTGTAAATTGGGATCTTTGAATGGTATAACACTACCTGTTGGTTCATCCCAAGTCGTCTCAGTTACTGTACTGCTAAATAGCAGCTCTTTTTCTGCATTATATGCATGAACTTCAATCGCATACTCAGTATTTGCTTCGAGTTCCTTCAAATGTAAAAATGGTTCATCAACAGGTACTGTTTTGTAGAGCTTACCGTTCAGGAAGATTTCAAACGTTGCAATTTCTTTTGCTCCATAATAATCAATAAAGAGTTGCATTGAATTCTCTGTTACAGAGCCTACATAAACTTCAAACCATTCTTCCTCTTGAGCCTGTTCAAAGTCAACATATACACCGCGCTGTTCAAGAATGTTTATAACCTCTCTAGCAGCTGAACCCTCTGATAAATCAAGGCCGCCATTGCCGTAAAGAGATACATAGTCAAGACTTGCAAAATCTGCTAATCTATCAATGTTAGTAAGCAAAGTATAATTAAGGTTCAAGTCTGTTATGTTAGGCAAATCTCCAAGGTCCTCTAAAGTTGCAATCGGATTTTCATCAGCATAAAGTGCCGTTAATTTCTCTGCATTCTCTAATCCTTTAAGACTAGTTAGTTTATTATCATATACAGAAAGAAACGCTAAATTTTTTAATGAAGGAAGTGTAGTCAAGCTTTCCAACTCATTTCCTTCTAGGGAAAGGTCCTCTAGGCTTTGTAGTGTAGCTAAAAAGGATAGATCGTTAACCCCAGTTTTCCCCAAACCTAAGCTGATTAAGTTTGTTAACTGACTTACCGGCGTAAAATCTGAAATTGGATTCCCATCAAGATATAAGCTTTTTAAGTTGTTAAGTGATGATAGCTGACTAATAGTAGAGATTTGGTTACCTGATAAATACAAATACTCTAAATTGGTTGCTGACTCAAGTCCTGTTAAGTCCTTGATTCGTTTACGCTCGAGACTTAACTCTTTTATTTGCTTCATATCACTTTCAACGATATCACGCTCTAAGCCAAATTGATCTCTCACAGCTTTTTCTAATTGTGCATCGTTGAAAACAACCTTTTCTCCATCAGCAGTTGGTAGTGTTTGAAATGTTTCAAAGGCTTGACCGATAAGTTCACCCACACTGTTATACGCAATAATTTCAACCGTATATTCCGTATTATCTGCCAGGTCATTAACAGTAAACGCATCCTTGTCTGCTGAAATATTTATTGACGTATCCCCTACTTTTATTTGATAGACGTCAACATCCTCTTCTCCTTCATACTCCCATTCAAAGATCGCACGGTTTTCATTTGCTTTGATGGAGGTGAAATACACATTGAAATAATCATCGTGCAGAATCTCTACGCCTTCTTTTTCAAGGACCAGAACTTCATCTAATACATGAAAATACTGCTCACCATACATCGTTAACGTTACGAGTGATAGATCTTTTAATGGTAAAATCGAAACCTTTTCTAAATAACTGATATTCACATCCTTTAAGCTTGTTAAGCCTGCTAAAGGAGTAAGGTCTGTTATTCCACTAAAACTAATATCTAAAGTTTCTAGCTTCGACAATCCTGATAGTTGGTCAAGATTTTTAATAATCGTATCTGTTATAATCAGTGTCTTTAGGTTTGTTAGCTTTGTCAAAAACTCAATATCGGTACCTTGATAGTAGGATATATCTAAGTACTCTAGTTTTGACAAGTCTTTTAGGGCATCTGCCGTTTTTATTTCATTTCCCGCTATTTCAAGCTTTGTTAAATTAGTGGCTTTTTCCAAGCCAGTTAAGTTTTTTACATTTTGATAAGATGCTTCAAGCTCTGTTAAGCCTTCAAGATCTGACAGGTAAATTTCGTCTCTTTGAATACCTAACTGCCGTTTAATTGCTCTCTTTAAAGCTGAGTCAGGAATAGACACAGCTTCATTAACTGCGGCTATTTTTGCTTCATCTTGTGTTTCTTTCGTTTGACTATCAATAGAAGAACTTTGTCGCTCCTCTTTCACTTCTTCCTCAACTGTTTTCACAGTTTGTGACGCTTCTGTTACGATATTCTCATCTTTAATAGCTCTAATACTAACAGAATAGCTTGTTCCACTAGTAAGCCCATCTACTTCATATGTAGTTGCTTTATCAAATGATTCAATCATTTTCCCGTTCACAATTAACTGATAAACATCAACATCTTGGATGTCCCTCCATGAAACAGTTAAAGATTTTTCAGTAGTATTTGTGACAGTTAATGTTAATTCTTGTAGAGTGTTAACATCTTGTTTAAACGTAATTTTATGTGGTTCTGTTTGCAAAGGAGATTTACCTGTTTTTTTGACCAAATACGTATATTCCTCGCCTTGAACAACATCTGTATCAAGAAATTGGTACGTCCTTACCGTTTGATTTTTTTGATCCGCTGTAGATTCTATTTCTTCTATTGTTTGTACGGAAAGCTCTTCATTGTTTCTTTCTACAATGAAAGTTTCCTCATCAAATGAGGTTGTGTTCGTTTGCCACTGAAGTTGGATTCCTTTTTCAGTGCTTATTGCAGGTAGAATCGTGATTGAATCACCTTCTAACGCCTCCACTCTTTGCACAAAAGGAACAAAGATAGAAAAAAGCAAGGTGAAAACTAATATTATTGAAACAAGACGGTTATTCAAATTCGTCTTTCCCCCTAAAAATTTCTATATTTTAACAAATAAATTATAATTTACTCTCACGAATATGCCTAACATATTATTTTGACAAATTTCTACAAAGTTATGAAACCTTCCTATTATTTTGAACGGTTAATAGAAAGTTAGAACCATATTTTGACAAAAATAGCGATTGTGATAAAAGTTCAGGGGCCATATAATTTAGATAGGCTTTGTACAAAAAATAAGAGGATGATATTAACATGGGAGAAAGAAAAAAGAGGAAGAAAACGTGGCTATGGATCGTACTTAGTATCATTGGCTTGCTTGTTTTATGTACAGGCGGATATACATTTTATTTATATAAATCAGCAGCTAATACAATCGCTAGCATTCAGGAAGACTTTCAAACTGGTAAGAGAGAGAAAGACGTTAATTTTTCAGATAAAAACCCAATTTCTATTTTATTAATGGGTGTTGACGAACGTGAAGGTGACAGAGGTCGATCTGACTCACTACTATTAATGACAGTGAACCCGAATACGAATACAACCCAAATGATCAGCATCCCTCGTGATACGAGAACAGAAATTATTGGGAAAGGCACTCAAGACAAAATAAACCATGCCTATGCTTTTGGCGGCACAGAAATGACCATTAATACCGTTGAGAACTTTTTAGATATTCCAGTAGATTATTTTGTGAAAATTAATATGGAAAGCTTTAAAGATACCGTTGATGCCGTAGGTGGCGTTGAAGTTAATAATCTATTGAACTTCTCTTACGATGGTTATGATTTTCCTGAAGGTTCTGTCACTCTTGATGGTGAAAAGGCCTTAGCGTATACAAGAATGCGTTATGAAGATCCTCATGGTGACTTGGGACGTCAAGCTCGTCAGCGTCAAGTAATTGAAGCTGTTATTAATAAAGGTGCAAACATCTCGCTCATTTCCAAATTCAGTGATATGTTTGGTGTTATCCGCGATAATGTTAAAACAAATTTAACATTTGATGAAATGTGGGATATTCAAGCAAACTACAAAGCAGCTAGCCAAAATCTTGATCAGTTCCAAGTAAAAGGAACTGGAGATGAAATCGGTGGTATTTACTATTACATCGTTTCAGAGGAAGACCGTCTAGCTCTATCAAAGCAATTAAAAGAGCATCTTGAAATTAGGTAGTTAGCCTTATCAAAAAGGGCTAACTTTTTTTTGTTTAATTTTGTTATAATTTACGAGGATAGGGAAATTAAACAAAAATGGGTTGTCTTTTTCCTTCGAAATCTACTTGGCATAATTTTATGTAGAAACCATATTCTTTAAAGAAATCATCTGTAAGGAGGAATTATTTTGGAATTTTCTTTTGGGTTTATCATCTCGATCGTGATTGCCATATACCTAGCAATTGATGCACCAAAGCACAATCGTAATCCTTGGCTTTGGGGGATTTTAGGCTTCTTATTTGGTCCTATCGTTTTAGGTATCTATTTAATCGCAACTGGCAGAAAGGTAGCTGGTTGGATTATCTTAATCATCTCGATCTTGCTTATTATTCTTGTCATTATTTTATTAGCCGTTGGGATGTACTTTATTTTTAATGGAATGTAAAGGTAAGGACTGCCTCAAAAATGGAGGCAGTCCTCGCTTTTCACTTAAAATCCCACACAATCCTCCACTCTTCCTCATGCTGCACAGCATATACATCCTGTTTGATCGTGAACGAACCAAACTTACTTTTAAATGTTTGTTCTACAGTTACTTTAGAGGCGTTAGGAAATTCATCTCCACCTTTTTCCATTTTCCATTTTTGAACCTCTTCTTTCTCGATGATCTCATACTTAAAGGTAGTTACTCCGTAATGACCCATATATATATGTGAGCGCTCCGTTACATAAGCATTTTTTGCAAAACGTTCCTGCATAACTGGATGGAATAATTCCCATGCACTGCCAAAGTCCCCTTCCTGCTCATAATGATAAAATTCCTCAACCACATCTTCAGGTCCATCACTACTCAAACCGGACAAAAACCGAACAAATAAAATAAGCAACATCATTCCAACGATTACTCCAAAAATTAAAGGAAGCTTATTTGCTGAACGTCTTCGCATCTGCCACACCTCGCTGCCTGTCTATTACAACGTATGTGGAAAACTGGACAGATATTCTTGTTACGTATTGCCAAAATGCTGATATAATATAGGTTTAGATATTCTTACTAGAAAGAGTGATGAAATGAAAGAAGGTATTTTATTTCTTGTAGAAATTGTCAATAATATACACGATATGTTAATCATGATCCTTAACGACATATTAAACTTACAGATGACTGACAAGGACATGCATTTTTGGATTATGGGTGTAATTGGAATGGTTACCTTTGCTGCTGTTTACATGATTTCAAAGTGGTTAGCCAAATTTCCGTTCGGGCTTCATTTGATTGCTTTTTTATATACATTGACGTTTATGTTTGTTCTCGTTTTCGCAATTGAGATTCAGCAGGCGATTACAAGCAGAGGAAACATGGAATTTATTGATGCGATTATTGGATTGTGGGGCTATATCGTGCTGTTTCTTGTTTATGCTGGGGTTATTTTATTTTCCATCTTGGTTAAGATGCTCCTTAAGAAGGGTAAGAATAAAGAGGATGATCTGAATATATAAGAAGTAACAGTGGGCTGTTACTTCTTTTTTTAGGTTCGGACTATTTTTTTGTAAAATCCAGGGATTTTCTTGTGAATTTCCGCGTTTTTTTGCAACTTTGAGTAATATTTTTGCAAATCCTTACTATTTTTTTGCAAACACTAAAATTTGTCACCTTCGTCACGCCTAAAGAGGCGTCAAAATCCGTTCCTTCTTAACAAAATAGGCCCAATCACGAAAACCAATTTCCTTCAGCTTTTTTTGAACAAGCTCAAATTCATCGCAAATCCGTTCCGGTGTATGGGAATCTGAGCCAAACGTAACCTTTACTCCATAATGCAAAGCTCGCTCTAGTATGTCATTAGCTGGGTACCAGCCACCACAGTCCTTCGTGTTTCCTGATGTATTGATTTCGATCGCTACATCTTCTTGTCCAATTATTTTCAGCGTATTTTCTATTACATTTGTTTCTATTTCTGAAAAAGCCGGATAAAAGCCTTTCATCGCATCAATATGACCAAGAATTTGAAACAAACCACTTTTAGCAGATTGTTCAATTAATCCGTAGTAATCTTCCTTTACTTCACGCTGCTCTTGACGAGTTAATCCTTCCCAACGTCCTTTTTTGAAAATGTTCACATCACGAACATAATGAACAGACCCGATTATGTAATCAAATGGATATTGGCTGTATTGATTTCGATATAGATTGATATGGTCTGGAAAAAAGTCACTCTCCATTCCGAGCAACACATGGATTTTGTCCTGGTATTTTTCCTTTAGATGCAGGACCTCCTCTATATAAGGTACAAATTGACTTTTTGCCATCGCAATCGTTGGATAAAGCTGATCCTCCTCACTATAAAAATACGGAGAATGATCAGAAATCCCAATAAACTGTAAACCATAGTCAATCGCTCGCTTAACATAATCCTCAATTGTTCCAATTGCATGTCCACAGCGGTGATGATGTGTATGTAGATCAAATTTTACTGTATTCATCTAACGTACTCCTCCTCCCTTACTAGTTTTATCGTATTCGATCTTTTGGAATTTATCCACCAGAATTAATAACTTTAATTGTTTATAACGTTAGAAAATTGACAAAAATATGAAGGAGAGGAGGATGACATGATGGATTTAAGAAGAATTACCATTTTTGGCTTTATTCTATTGTTTATCGTATTTTTAGGCAGTAAATATGCATTTACAGAAGATGAAAAAACTGTCACCATTCACACCCCACAAAGACAGATTGCTAAAGAATTATTAGAACCGAATAAAACCGTTTTTCAACAAACACAAGTTGAGCATCTAGCTGTCATCAAACAAGAAGAATCCTTGCAGCAGATTAAAGAAAAATATAAAAACAAGTTTGAGCAATTGCAAACAGAAACAAATCAGCAGATCGACTCATTGGTAGAAACCGCACTCAATGATTTTAGAACCTACATAAATAAGGAAAATAACAATGATTCTTTAAAAACTCTCTATCAAAAGTATGCATCTGAGGGGCAAAAAATTGAGCAGCAAACAGAAAAAGAGTTTCAGATTTTATATAAGGAGCTCATTGATGAGCTTGTAGAAAATGGTTATAACGAGGCTGAAGCAGAGGAATTTCAACTTATTTATGAGCAGCAAAAGGAAGAGCTGAAGTCAGAAATAGTAAAAAAGGCAATGTCTGTAGTCCGTAACTAAGAACAAAGCGGAAGCGCCTCGATAAACCGAAACAATAAGATGATTTAGAATAGAAGGTGTTCTTTGCCTTCAATTCTAAATATCTAAAGCGTTCGCAACTAAAACCGCGACCTCAATACCCATGACTGCACTACACGTCCTGTACTTCGAAGCTAGAAGTCGTGTACTTCAACAGTTCATGAAATTATAAATTTCTAAACAACAATAGGGACATGGTACGTCCATGTCCCTCACTTGCAGCTAACTGGATCAAGGAACCTGTCCCCTCGTCCCTACATCCCAGCCAACTTCTTCTTTAAATCCGTCTCCATCATAGCTAAATCCTGTTGTGCCTGTAGTCGTTTCGAACGGCCTTCAGCCTGGATACGCAGTGTTTCTTCCAATGTTGAAATCAAATGATCCTGAACTTTTTTCAGTGTATCGACATCAACAAGACCCCGCTCATTTTCTTTCGCTGTTTCGATAGTGTTCACTTTTAGCATTTCTGCATTTTTTAGTAATAAATCATTTGTTGTTTTTGATACTAGCTTCTGCGCCTCTACTGCGTCCTTTTGGCGAAGTAGTGTGAGCGCAATCGCCACTTGGTTCTTCCACAGTGGAATGGCCGTTGTAATGGATGATTGAATCTTCTCCACCAGCGCTTGGTTTGCACTTTGAATCAAGCGTATTTGTGGTGCACTTTGCATCGTAATTTGTCTGCTCAGCACTAGGTCATGTGTTCGTTTTTCCAATCGATCAGCAAATTGCATTAAATCATTTACCTCTTGAAAGGCCATCTGATCCTGTGTAAGCTCAGCTTTTTTCTTTAGCTCTGGAATTGTTTTTGATTGCAATTCCTCAAGCTTTAGCTCACCTGCTGCGATATAAACATTTAATGCATGGAAATATTCTTTGTTTTGCTCGTAAAGCTGTTCAAGGACTTGGATATCCTGGAGCAGACCTGTTTTTGAATGATCAAGCTTAACACTTATCCGATCGATTTGAGCACCGGTCTTTTGGTATTTCGTTAACACTTCTTGAACTGAGTTGGAAATTTTCCCAAACATTTTTGCCATAAGCCCACGTTTTTCCGGTTTTAGTGCATCAGGACTTACTTGTTCGAGCTTTTTCATTAAATCTCCGATAATTTGACCGATTTCACCTGTATCCTTTTTTTGAACATGATCGAGCATTGAATGTGAAAAATTTAATAGCTTGGTTTGAGCTTGTGTACCGTATAAGGCAATAGCTTGCTGGTTTTTAGGATCGATTTGCTCAGCTAGCTGAATCGCCTTCTGACGGTTTTCTTCTGGTAAAACATCTAACAGCTTGACCGGCTTTGCTGTGTCTTCCTGTTTATTAACAACAAGCTCATCTTCCCCAAATGGGTTTGAAAGGAGCTGATCTAGTTCACTTTTTTGATTGTTCATGAATATCCTCCTCTTATTTTTTTACCGATTTATTAATCGTAAGCTTTGCCACGTCTAATTCAAAATTCAACTGATGAATATCCTTCGATAAAACATCCTGTAAATCCTTTTCAAGCTGTTCAGATAACTGTGAAATTGTTCTGCGCGTTTCTGTTAACGATTGTTCCAGCTCCCTGGTTTTTGATGGCTGTCCGACTAAAAACGCATATTTTTCGCTTAACTCAACAAGTGATTCCAAATGTGAATAATAGAAGGACTCAACCAAATAAAATCGCTTTGGTTCTTTTTTGGTGATCGAATAGATTTTAGTAACTAATCGGTACATCTCAATATTTTGTTTAATTGTAGAAACCGTTCGTATGCTAAAAAGCGCCTTCCTGAGACGTTTAAGTTTTTGATCCGCTTCTTTTAAATGCCGCTTAATATAGGCATATTCTTTTCTCGATAGCTGATTTTGTTTTAAAAATCTCTGATGAGTCAATGCTTTTGCTGATATCAAAACAACCGTTCCACCTAAAAGGGCAAAACCACTCGACAAAAGAAACGTCTGATCTAACGAAAAAAAGCTAACCAACCAAATCGTTCCTGTTGAAATGGTTGCTGCTGTTGACTGCATAAAAAAATTGACTACTTGTTTCATCAACATCGTCTCCTATTGTAAACTCTCACTTCCTATTATTAGTACGAATAATTCGCGCAGAAAGTTTCATTTATTAAGGCTCTTTTCTAAGAGATTAATTTTAAAGAAATTGTTCTTTTAAAACTTATTAGGTTGATTGAAGCGGAAGGTGCGAGACTCCTGATACCTAATTTCAAAGCAACAAAGTTTGCGAAAAACAGCCTTTATTAATAAAGTTTCAGACTTAGACTTCATCATCATTAAGCTTTTGACTAAATTCTAACTTTCTATACTTTGCTCATTATAAAAACTTAGTTTAATATAGGTAGTGGATTAGAATGGAAAGACTCTATTATAAAAATATTTATTTTAAATAGGTTCTTTGAGCAAAAACCGTTTAAGTTGATTTGAGACGGATATGCGAGACTCCTGTGGGAGCAGCGGGACAGTCCCCGCAGGAGTCTCACCGCCCGCCCCACGGAAAACGAGCATCCTGGAGCACAAATCAACCATTCCAAATGCTTGGTACAAAGCATTGAAGTTTATGAAAATATTCAATATATGATAGGTGATGAAAGTGGAACCAAGACGAAATGACCCGTGTACATGCGGAAGCGGGAAAAAATATAAAAAATGCTGTATGACGAAATCAAGTATCATTCAGCTTCACGAGGTAAAGGAAGAACGTTTTTATCAACAAAAACATGCACTTGTACTAAAAGTGAAGGATTTCTTAGCAAAAAAGACTTCCGTCAGTCAGCAATACAAATTACATAGTGAATTCAAAAGAAGAACTGAGCACTCTCTTTCTAACATGGTTGAGAATCAATTCTTTGAATTCTGGCGTATCTTTTTTAATCGTTACGAAAATGGCCAGCGCGGAATAGAGTGGTTTGTCACTGAACAAGGCAAACGCCTTTCAAAGGAAGAACAGGAGATGTCCATTACATGGCAGTCTCTTATGCCGAAACTAGTAAAATTGATTGACCGTAATGAAAAAAGTTCCCTATTTCAAGATATGTTCACAAATGAACAATTCCCTCTAGTAAATGTGGAGGAAAACATTCCAGGATCTGTGGCACCATGGAGTGGAACATTAGCCCTTTTAGAGCCGTTTGACTCTTTTTACTACTTTAATGGGGTACGAGTTTTCGAGGGCCCAATGAACCTCGAGGTCGCGGTGAATAAAGTAAAAGCACTTCAAGAAGAGACTGGTCAAACTTTTGAAGAGATCATGGTAGACTATTATCCAGAAGTGTTAGCATCATTTATCAAGGGTGAAGCACATGTGGACAAAGAAAAGAGCGAAATCACTCAATATGTCCTAAACTATAAAATAGTAGATCAACCATCACTGTTTGAAGCCATCCAATCAAACAGTGAGTTTATAACTGATAAATGGGAAAATCAACTGAAAGTATGTAACTGGGTGAATACTTGGGAGCAATATACTGACAATGCTCTGTCAGGTCCAATTCACATCGGAAATGTGATCGGGACTCTTACAATTGAAGGCGATGTCCTTACTTATGTAACCCTAGACAAAGACTCAGTAGAATTATTTAAAAACATGTTTAACAAAGACATGATGTCATTACAGGAACAGAAAACACATTCTAGAGAAGTTCCTTTTAAAATTGTAACGAAAAACACTGTTGCATCTTTACCAGAGGGTTCTCCTCAATATATGCTACTATACGCAAATAACGATATTCGTTTGGACTTAGATATACCACTTCCTCAGCTTGGTCATAAAACGATCCTTGACCTCCTAAATGAAGGACGAGTAGAGGAAGTTGAAGCTTATTTCCAACAAAGGGAATACAATTTATATACACAGGTTCAAAAAGAACATGGAAACGTCGAGATCACAGCTGATTTCAACAGTACCAGAAAAGAACTCGGTCTCCCACCTTCACCATTTGTTACAGGTGGAGTTGAGAGAGAAACAACGATACAGCAAATTGAGTCTCCAGCTAAACAAAAACCTGTTGTTAAAGAGGAAGATATACCGGTATATGAATTACTAGGGTTCGCTCCGGCAACTGTTAACAATTTTTATTCAGAAGATCTAGTCAACTTCTTTAAGGAAAAAACAGACGGCAAATCAGATCTTACTCTACGAAAATACCGAAATTGCTTATTTGATTTGAGGGAAATTTTAGAAGGTTATTCTGTAGATTGCTGGGATGCATGTAATGAAGAGTTTTGGAAGCAAGCATGTTTAAAAGACCTTCCTTCTCTCTATGATCCTCTAAGCAAAACTGTTGTAAAAGATTTTATGAGTACAATGAAAGCACTAGCAAAATGGCTTGTGAAAGAAGGCAAAGCTTCCACCCTTTCTAAGGATGTACAGAAGGTAACGAAGGATGCTGAGGAAGAGTTAATTGAGTATATAGAAGGACAAAAAGTAAAATAGTATTAAACTTTAGGGACTGCCCGGATTTAGGGACAAGTCCCTTTGTTATTTGAGAAGAAGAAATCCTTTAGGTGTTTTTTAGAGATAGAACCCTTATTATACTTTCTTCCTATTAAAAAAGAGAGTGCAGACTCGCACTCTCCAATGTTTCTCCTAAGCGGCAACCTCTTGATGATCAGGATGTGGATCATTTGAGGCTTTTCTCATAAAAAAACCAATAATCACTCCTGCTATCGCTGGTAAAATCCAGCCTACACCTTGCTCATAAAGAGGAATAAGCCCTAAGAAATCACTCAATATACCATTTAAAAAAGTAATATTAATCGTTTCGGTTATACTAAAAGCAGCGGTAAAGATGGTTGCTACCAAATATACCTGATGACTCACACGGTTTCCAAACAATCCTAATAAAATTAGCACAACAGCGATTGGATAAATAGCTCCTAATATTGGAACAGAGATGGATAAAATCTGATTTAATCCTAAATTTGCTACTAATAAGCTGATCGTTGCGATAATTACTGCCCATTTTTTGTAAGAAAGAGCAGGGAATAAATTCGAAAAATATTGACTACATGAAATGATAAGACCGATACATACGCATAAACAAGCTAATGTAAACAGGAGGCCAAGCATGATAATTCCAATTCCGCCAAACAGCTCATTCATCACAATTGTTAACACTTGAGCTCCGTTTTCAGCTTCACTAATTGATGCACTTGATGCACCAAGAAATCCTAAAATTCCATAGATAGATGCAAGTAAAATTCCTGCCCCAACTCCTGCAAAGCCCATGTATTTTGAAACGAGCTTTGTATCCTTTACACCCTTTGCTCGAATCGTATTCGCTACAACAATACCAAATACCAATGCAGCAAGAGCATCCATTGTTAAATACCCATCCATAAAGCCTTGGAAAAAGGAATTATGTTCATACGCACCTGTTGCTGGTGCAAAGGCATCCATCGGTGTAATTAAGCTTTTCACAAAAATCAATGTAATCATGATTAACAATAAAGGTGTTAACAGCTTCCCAAATCGATCCACAAGCTTTGATGGCTGTAAGCTTAACCATAATGTGATGGAGAAAAACACGAGTGTATAGACTACTAACAACATCGGTTGTTCCATTAAAGCCTCTGGTAAAAACGGCTTCATTCCCATCTCATATGAAATCGAACCTGCTCTTGGAATGGCTAATCCAGGTCCAATAGATACGTAAATTAATAACGGAAATAAAAACGCAAAAAACGGGTGAACTTTGCTAACAAGTGTATGAAAACTTCCAGCCTTGGCAACAGCTAAAACACCAAGAATTGGCAATCCAACCGCAGTCGTAATAAAGCCTGCAAGTGAAAGCCATACATCATCTCCTGCAGATCTACCCAAAAATGCTGGAAAGATTAGGTTTCCTGCACCAAAAAACATCGAAAAAAGCATAAAACTAATAAAAATAAGTTCATTTTTCTTTAGCATGGTTACCAAGCTCCTTCAATATAATAGGCTGAATTATAACAAGGAGTAGATATAAAATCTAGTCAATTAAAAAAAGATAGAGTATTAAAACAATTATGATTATTCTAATATAAGGATGTCTAATTGGAAGTTATTATAAAATTTATTTTTTTCTATAAAATTCATATAATTTATGCTACACTATCCTTTGTGTCGAAATTTGGTGAATTTTATTAATATAGCTTTAACAGGAGGAAATTATGATACAGAATCAATCCGGTAAGCAAACACTCGTTATCGGCTTAATGCTATTTGCACTCTTTTTTGGGGCTGGAAATATGATCTTTCCACCAGCAATGGGACAGCAAGCTGGGGAACATATTTGGACAGCTACTCTTGGCTTTTTACTTACAGGTGTAGGACTTCCGTTTTTAGGGATTGTCGCGATCGCCTTATCCGGAAATGACATTCAAACAATTGGAAACAAAGTACACCCAACGTTTGGTCTGATTTTTCCGATTATTTTGTATTTAACAATCGGTCCTTTTTTTGGAATTCCAAGAACAGCGACAGTTGCTTATGAAATCAGTGTGACGCCTTTTCTCCCACATCAATTAGTTGGACAGAAAACACCACTTATTATTTATACGGTTCTATTTTTTGCCATAACGTACTGGCTTTCATTAAATCCAAGCAAACTGGTCGATCGCATCGGCAAAATACTAACGCCCGCATTACTAATTATCCTTGTTATATTAGCTGGAAAAGCATTGTTAACTCCAATGGGAAGCTTTCAAGAGCCACAAGGTGATTATGTAGACGGTGCATTTTTTAAAGGCTTTTTAGAAGGTTATTTAACAATGGATGCTTTAAGCGCTCTTGTGTTTGGTATAGTTGTTATCTCTTCTATAAAAGAGCAAGGAATAAAAGATCGACTTGCTATTACGAAGATCTGTATAAAAGCAGGGCTTATTGCAAGTACTGGGCTAATCTTTGTGTACGTGTCTTTAGCGTTTATCGGAGCATCGAGTGTTCCAACGACAGGCTATTTAGATAACGGAGGAGCAATCCTATCATCAACAGCAAGTGTATTATTCGGTTCTTTAGGAAAAATTGTGCTGGGACTAGCGATTACTTTTGCTTGCCTAACAACAAGTGTTGGTCTCGTTTCCGCATGTGGTAATTACTTATCAAAAGCAATACCTCGCTTGAGCTACAAGCATGTAATACTAATTTTATCCATTTTTAGTGCATGTGTAGCGAACTTTGGCTTAACGCAGCTCATTTCTGTGTCTGTTCCAGTATTAATTGCGATTTATCCTTTAGCTATCGTGCTTATACTTTTATCGTTTTTAGATTATTGTTTACCAATTAAATCAACGGTTTATATTATAAGCTTAGCAGCAACCTCCATTTTCAGTATCATCGATGGCCTAAAAGCTGCTGGTGTAAATATGGAAGGATTGAACCTGGATTTTATCCCTCTATTTAGTATTGGGATTGGCTGGCTAGTTCCCGCTATAGTTGGTGCAGTGATTGGTTATCTCATTAGCATCTTTAAAACTTCTTAACCTTGAAGGATTTTCTTCAAGGTTTTTTTCATTAATAATAGAATAAAAAGATGAATAGGCTAACGTAGGAAATGTAGTAAAAAGGGGATGAGGGATATTCAGTATATTCGGCTTAAAGCTGCCATTAGCCCGGAACAAATTCAAGATCGACTAAAGTATCAGCCGGACATTATTGAGCTCCATTTAACAGAGGAGGATCTACACCGTCCGCAACAAATCGTAACCTATATTCGTCTATTAAAAGCTCAAGGCATTCGCGTCTATCTTCATCATCCAATGAAACATCATGGACGCTACTTAGACATCATTAGCTCGAGTCAAGAAATGCGGCAGTTTTATGATTGGTCTAGTGAATTGCTAGCTTCTATTTGCAGACAGGAACAAATCAAATGTATTATCCATTGTCACTATTCGGATTCAGAAAGTTCCTCCTTCCTTGATAAAGCCAATAGAATAGAAACCAGAAGGCGCATTGAGCAAATCCTCAAGATTTGTGATCGATCATTTCTTTGGGAGGATACAACACATGGGATATTCTCTGCTCAAAACCTTCACCTTTTAGATGAAATCGTTCGACCTCTCGATTTACCATTAAATATAGACATTAGCCATGCGTTTATTGCCTTAAAAGGAAATAACATCGCCCTAAAAAAACACCTAGAAAAATATGCTCCTTACGCTAACTACTTTCATCTCGTTGATTCACTTGGTGTCGAACACGACTCTTTGCCACTCGGAAAAGGTAAAATTAATTGGAGCATGGTCAAACCATTTATTGGGGTTACTGATTTTATATTCGAGATCGATTTAGCAGAGTCGAGTAACCTTAATTGTCGGTTGATGATTGAAAGTGCGGAGTATTTTAGACAGTTATAATTTAATAATCAAACAAATTTTTATATTAATCTATTTTTAGGTAGTGGACAGCTTCTGCGGCACTTGGTTCTGAAATCGGCATTCTCCTGTACCCGAAGTCACTAAAGCTTATACAAAGAGCCTATTTAACAAATCCTTCTGCCCTTAGAAATATGACACGACAAAGCTATACAAATCTTTTTCAAGCAGGAATGGACCAGAGCGAGTATACAATCTCGTTTCTTCAGCATTTTCAAAGCTGGCTACTGGCGGATGACCAAAGAAAACAGCTTCACTTCTTCTACTCGATCTTCAGGTCAGCAAGATATGAGCTGGTAAGTGTCCTATCTGAAAACCAATTACAAGAGTATTTCACACCATATATGGTTGAGGCGCTACTAGATAGTAAGACAAAAAGATTAGCTCTTGAATTTTTAACAGCTACAGTAATAAGACAACCTAAAAAACTAGCATTACTCATGCTTAATTTGCTCTATCATAACCATTACGCAGTCAGTGAAAGAGCAAAAATGTGGTTAAAGGATGGAATGAAAACAACAAACAAGCAGCGTTATGCTCAGCTATTTGAAGAAATGATGGAACAAAAAGGGAGGATCACACAATGAATCTAATCGATGTACAACCAGTTAAATTCAGCTTTTTCGAAAAACCACCAGCTTCATCAATGAATCAAGCATTTGTTTATACAAATGCACAAAACAATTATCAGGTCGTGAAAAATGGAGATCGTTTAACCCGCAGTGATTTTCGCGCAGGAAAATACACTAAGGTATTCATCGTGAACATGGCGACACAAAGCTTTCAAGACGAAGCCGAGTATCCTTCATTAGACAGAGGGCGTGACTTTTTAATTGATCTATCGATTGACTACAAAGTGGTTGATCCAATTTCACTTGTTCAACAAGGAGCAGGCGAAATTGTAACCTATATTAAAAAGAAGCTTCCATACTGGCTGGAAGAAATCACATCAGATTACTCTATCTCAGATGCAAAACGAGTCAAAAAACATATCGAAGATCTTCATGAACACTCTTCAATGGTTTCTGGATTAAAACAGGTAGGAATTGTGATTTCAGATATCAACGTACTAGTGAAGCAAAGTCGCACCGATCAAGAACATGATAAACAACATTGGAAACAAGATCGCGATAGTGAACTTAGAATTCATGAAAAAGAAATCAAAATGCGTGAGGCACGATTTGTTGCTGGAGAAATTCAATTTGAAATTGAAAAAGGGAATCTCCTTAACGCTTTATTAATCGCTGAAGATAATAAAGGCGCGTTAGAAGTTGTTCAAAATCGAATTCGAAATGAAGAAACCTTCAGACTCGAAGTTCAGAACCAAGTGAAAAAGCTCCTGATTGATCCTTCAGTTGATAAAGTTGAAATTAATCAACAAATCGAGAAAATCAAAGCTTATTTCCCATACGAGCAATTCGGCGGCAATCAAGAGCAAACAACTAGAACAAGTGAAGAGGATCCTCTTGATGACTTAAGAGATCTCTACCAATCGACTAAAGGAGAGTAACCCAAGTGGAAACCATTATACAGCAACTATTCTGGCTATGGGTACCACTTGCACTTCTACCCATCTGGCTCAGAATCGCTATTTTCACCTTTATCGTGATCATTCTCTTACGGCCTGTCCTCTTTCAATTGGCACCAAGGCTGATTGAATTGGTCAGCAATCTACTGCACAAAGCAGTCCATTACCTTTCATATCCGGTCATGGTCTTGTTTCACAGGTTTTTAACAAGGAGAAGGACTCAAGGAAACTATCAAATTCCTTCGTGGATTGAAGGAATCGAAGAGCTTTTTGCCCTTCTCTTAAAAGCTTTCAGCAAAGCGGAACTACTATCGAAAAAACGCACACGAAACAAAGCACGCTGGAAAAAGACATTCCGCCTTGTTGGGTTCGCATTCGCTATTCTGTTGCCGCTTGCCATCGTCAATAACCCAACAAGCTCCTATTCAAAAACATGGGACAGCTTTGACAAATGGCTGACTGAGGAAAAAGTACAAAAAGATTTAGGCTTTGACATAAAAGGATACCAAGGAACACTCCTTGCAAAGATTGAAGAAGCAAGCGCTAAGGTGAACCCAAAGGAATACACCTTAACTAAACAATACAAAAGCGGTGGTAACATCCGCTCCACCCCTTCACTAAACGGTAAAATCGTTGCCGACCTAGTCGCAGACGAAACTGTCACATCCCTAGACGAAGAATCAACCGACGACCGAGGCATCAAATGGCTGAAAATCGAAACAGAAACCGGTGAAATCGGCTGGATTTCCGCAAAAATCGTAGAAGAAAAATAGGGACGGAGGGACAGGTTTGTCGTCCCTCTCACCTTCAAGTTTGATCAGTAGCTGGGACTTGGTGCCTGTCCCCATGTCCCATCCCCATGTCCCATGCTATTCTTTAAATCTCTCAGGATCAATTGAATAAGTCTCAGCTTCCTCGACGATCATATGATGGTTGTACTGTTCTCCCATTCTTTCAATTCTAAGATCATATGTACTTACTAGCCTAGCAGCAATATCTAGTTTTGTATCTAAGGTTTTTCGGGTTACTTCAACTTTAGCTTTCTTATAATTAGTGAATAGAATAATGGACTGGTCTTTAGATGGGAAAATATCGATAACATGTTGATACGCAATCCAAATACACTTCGTTGCATGAGGCGAACTCAATGGAACCATACATAATTTATGGGCTACGCTAATCATAATCGGCACCATTTTTTTAGATGGTAGTATGGCTGATGCTGATATCATTCTTCCATTCATATCACTTCCGTAAAAAATACAGCTATCTTTCACGATCTTCTTCGGACTTTTAGCAACTCGCATAACCCGGTACTTGTCCAACACGATACTACATAAATCCCCATCACTCGTATAATACGGTAAAATTGCCATTGTATACTCGTTAATGATATAAGCCTCTTCCACTATTCCATTATCCAACTTTCAACAACTCCTCTACTCATATTTTATCTTTCCATTTTCCCAGGAGTTGGATATAATACTTTTAAGTTGGTATTCTATCCAACTAAACAACCAATTCCTTAAGCACTAGGCTCTTCCAAAGTATAGTGCTTGAGGTTTTTATTGTTCCTTCATATCCACATCCTCCCTTCTCTAAAACATGACTCTTTTCCTGTTGAATTTTCTATTTCCCCCATATTATAAGCCAAAAGAATCATCACTAATTATTATTTTATTGTAAATTTTTAGTTTATTTTGTAACATTTTGGAATTCTAGCGTTTATTCAAAAAATTATTTTCAAGAAGTCTCGTTATCTTTAAAACTCTCCAAAGACACTCGATAGAAACTCCCATTTTGACAAATTTGCACCTTTTGTTCATTTCTCATCTGTTACAAATATTGATACTTCGGATTAATCCCCTTCTCATCTTTAATTTTTTCAACAGATTCTCTCCCTACTATTGCTAATATGAGGACTTTTTTGCTGGTGAGGTTCATGCAGGGTGAGCTCCGAGGAAGCACACCGCACGCCCCACTTAAGATGAGCATCCTAGAGTTGAATTCAACCGTGCACAGAACATATTAACTTAGCAACTAATTTTGCGAAAACAGCCCTTTTATAAAAAAATTTATTTTTCATCGCTACTCCTTGCTTCCTTTTGTGTATATAGAGGGTGAAAGGAGGTGATCAACATGGCAAATCAAGTTATTCTTGATTCTCAGTTAAGCTTGATCTTTGACATGGGCATGGATGAGAACGGCAAGGCCATCTTCAAGCGCAAGAACTACAACAATGTGAAAACAACGGCAACGCCGGATGAGCTGCTTCAAGTTGCACAAGCAATCGTTAGCTTACAAACGGAAACAC
>JAPSLU010000350.1 GCA_031180405.1 Bacillus sp. (in: firmicutes)
CGTTAAAGGGTTATTATCTCACGACAAAGGGAACACGTTCGGAACTATCCTCCATACGTTGGATGAACTCGGGTATGACACGGAATGGCAAGTGCTTAACTCTAAAAATTTCGGAGTCCCACAAAATCGAGAAAGGGTGTTCATTATTGGACATCTTAGAGGAACAAGTGGACGAGAAGTATTTCCTATCGAAGGAAATGACATCGAGGTTAACCCAACCAAAATTATCAAAGTAGGAAATATCCGAAGAATGGGAAAGTCACAAAGTGGGGATGTAGTAAGTCCTTTAGGATTAGCGCCAACAATGTGTAGCACCACAACTCAGAAAGACCCAACAAAAATAATTCAACCTGTACTTACACCAGACCGGGTTGAAAAGAGACAAAACGGTAGAAGAATAAAAAATCCGGGTGAACCTATGTTTACTTTAACTGCACAAGATAAACATGGTGTCATGATACATCAACGCGCTAGAGGAAATAACGAAGGCGGATTACATGAAATAGCACCTACGGTAACAAGTAACAGTTACCAAGATAATAATCACTTAACTGATGGTTTCCAAATTAGAAAATTAACTCCAAGAGAGTGTTGGAGATTACAAGGATTCCCTGATTGGGCATTTGATAAAGCTGCAGAAGTAAACTCAGATTCACAATTATATAAACAAGCCGGAAACAGTGTGACGGTAAATGTTGTATATGAAATTGCGAAACTTCTAAATTAATTAGTTCGAATAAAAACAGTAAATCTAAGGGAGAGAAAGAACTATGCAAATAACTGTTAAAGCACATTTTAATAAACAAACAAAGGATAGCAAAAAAGAGTTAGTTCAATTCCATGTTAAAGGTGAAGATGAAAAGAAGCCTGAAATTAACCAGTTAACACGTGAGGTTGTTGAATTAAGCATTGAGGGTGTAGAACAGAAGCTTACTTGTGAATTCAGTAAAACAACAAAGGATAGCAAAAAGACTGTTCTTGAATTCATTGTTAAAGGCGATACTTCTGCAGACCAATCCTTCAATTTTTATAAGAAAGCCGGTTCAGATGTTACTTTAAATATTATCGAGTCTCAAATGAGTATCGATGAGTTTTATGATGATGAGCCAAGAGAAGGTATTCAATATAATGTTCAGAAGGATGGAACAGTGAATGTTGACCAGGTAACTATTGATCAAGTTGCAGCTGCAGTTGAGCAAGAGGAATCTGAGAAAGCAGAAAATGAAGTGGATGAAGACGAGTTGGTGTAATTATAACAATCCCAAGGATTCGTCCTTGGGTACCTCTAAAATTCGATTCATTACTAATTCTATAATCCATCGAAAATATAGGGGGTTAACACCATATGGGATTTGAATTACCGGAGTTAGATAGAAAGGCTACACAAGCAGAAGTTGAAAAAGCACTTAGTAAATATAGATTGTTCAAATACCTTACTTTTGAAGAGAGAGAAGCTTCAATAACTGCAAGTAGTATACCGCGCTATCATGGACCAACAAATCAAACGAGCGACCAAACTGCAGCAATAGCATCATATAATGTTGACGAACAAGAATATAGAAAACGTTATTGTGATTATATTGAGAGAGCTGTTAAGAGGTTGCCACGAATGGAACGTTTTTTAATTGAAGAAAGGTATATGAATGATGATAGTGAATACATTACAGATTTTGCAGTATATAGTCACCGATTTAATCCACCGATATCAGAAGGTACATATTCTAAGATTCGATGGAAAGCATTTTATAAATTAGCATTAAATTTAAATGTTGCTGTTTTAAAAAACTAATTAAGAAAACCGCCAATAATATTATTTGGCGGTTGTTTTAAAATTTTCGCTTTTCTTAACTAACATATGATCGAATAAGTTTAAATGAGAAATATTAATTATTCTATTTTTTGATAGATTCTCTAATAAATTGTAATTCTTTATATAATGCAAGAAATCTGTTCCAGACGAACTTAAACCATAGTATAGAAGTAAAGCTAGTTCATAAGAAGATAATTGAGCTTTGATAATCTCAATATAAACATTCTTATCGTCAATATCTGATTCATCAATAAACTTTACGATACGATAAAGATTCCTATAGTAATGCCCTAATTGGTCTTCATAATCTTTTAATAAAGCATTATAAGCATCTCTTATAATATCTAATTCATCAAATAAGTTTATTGCAGGTTTTTTAAAATCATATTGAATACAGAGGTCGTCAAAAATACGATAAAAGGCATTCCTACCTTTTCTACCATCATGAGTTGTGACTGAATCAACTATTTCATTATGTAAGCTAACCATTTGAAAAAAGGTGTTTTCAAAACGTTGAATTCGCATAGTTTTATTTTGCTCTATAAATTCTTTTCTTGTTTCTTGCATTTCCTCAATTGAGTTTCGAAGTTCTTCTCGTTGCATCTCTAGTTGTTCCTTTTGCATTCTAAGTGTTATTACAACAGCTAGGAAGCTAATAAATGTCAAAATGGGAACTGTAGAGCCAGCTATAAAGTCTCCGTAAGGACCAAGCTTATCAAATTCTGTTCTTCCAAATAAAATAACTAGTATGATGCCGATACCTGGTACAATATAAACTAGATGAAGTAATTTCCATAAAGTATTTAAATCAAATTGAAACCTAGACAAAATATATCCTCCTTTTGGAAAGTAATACAAGTTTATCTTATACTAAACTAGTAAGAAAGTCTTAGGGTTTTTTAAAAAAAAATAAACAAATTTAATGTGGGAATAAAATGTGTTGTAAATCATTTTATCTGTTAAATTTATATTATCGGGAATTGATTGAGTGCATCCCTTTCACGGTTGTTGCTTATTCAGTTCCTTTTTATATTTCATCGTCCTACAGTTAGATGACGATAACATCGTAATCTATATAGATGACGGTGTCGTACTCTACGTAGGTGACGATATCGTACTCTACGTAGATGACGATAAAATTTTTTCCTACATTATATACAAAAATCCTAAAGAAAGATCTAAAGAAAGATTTAAAAAAAATATACTTGCAAATGAATTAGCAAGGTAGGAATTGTTTTTTTATAAAGGAAAATATCTCCTTTTGTCGAATATATAAATTTTATGACGAAAGGAGATATCTTTTATGAAAACTGAAATGAAAAAAACATGTTTTATTATTACTCCAATAGGACCAGATGATTCACAAATAAGAAGACAAGCTGATGGTGTTATTGATGCAGTTATAGAACCAGAACTTAGAAGTTTAGGATTTGATGTTATTGTGGCACATAGAATGAATGAAGGAGGTTCTATCACTAGACAAGTTATTCAAAGTGTTATTAATTCTGATTTAGTAGTTGCTAATTTAACGGGACTTAATCCAAATGTAATGTATGAATTAGCAATAAGACATGCAATTAGAAAACCACTTGTTCAAATATGTGAAAAGGGCACTACTCTACCGTTTGATATAAATGAACAAAGAACAATCTTCTACACTAATGATATGAAAGGTGCTGTAGAATTAAAAATAAATTTTAATGCAATGGTTGAAAAGGCATTAAACGATGAAAATATTGATAATCCAATTTATAGAGCTATACAAAGCGACATAATAATTAAGAGTACAGAAATTAAGGAGCCAGAGAAATATCTAATTAGAAGAATGGATGAACTTGAAAGTAATGTAATGAGAATTCTAAAAAGTTCGAGTTACTCTACCAAAAAGCTTGAAAATAGAGACCTAATATACTCTATCAATCCAAGGGATAGAGCGAAAATGAAAAATATAGTCTCGAATATGATAAATAATTTAGACAAGCGGTTTAGCATGTCTGATGCTAGTAAAGCACTCGAAGAAAATGGATATTTGGTAGAAGAAAATGTATTAGTGGAACTAGTTAAATTAGTAATTCAAGAAGAAAATATGAAACTTGATGAAAAAGTAAAAAATTAAGCATTCTTTCAAGGGTGCTTTTTTTAATGTAAAGAAAAACAGAACCCAAATAGCTAAAAAGGTTCTGTTTACATTTACTACTATATTGATTACTTATCCTTAATTGTTTTAATTCCTAACGCTTCTTTTATTGATGTTTGTAGCAATTGAGAAAAATTTAA
>JAPSLU010000351.1 GCA_031180405.1 Bacillus sp. (in: firmicutes)
TTAGGGACAAGGGTAGGGACAAGGGGACAGGTTTCTCGTCCCGTTTCGTGTAGTGTGGTATATAAATATAGGGATTGAGGGTTGGTCTCACGTTTTGTGATTCCCTGGGTGTAGCAGATTTCTATCGGTTTTCGGGGGATTTGGTAGAAAAAAGATAACCACCCAGCGCTGAGCGTAAGGGCAATTTACAAGAATCTAAATAAACTTAGGACAACCACTTTTGAGGAATACTTATTTACCAATCATTCGCTAGATTCCCTAAAAGCTAGCCTTGTAGATAGTGAGAATTCACAGTTTCAAGGGGTAGATCAAGAGGTACTAAATGCATTACTTGAAGCTCGTGTTGACTATATTAGTGCATTCCTCGATGAGGTGGATATTACCTACTTATCAGCTAAGGCATATGTGAGGAATGGAATTGGGTTATCAGATGACCAAATAAATAGATTACGGGAAAGTTTATTGGAATAAGTGGAAATAGGGACAGGTACAATGTCCCTATTTTTTTATGGGGACGCAAGGGGTGGTACAATATTCCTACTTTTGTGGAATTATTACATTTCGGTGTAATGTTTAATGGGTCAAGGAACCTGTCCCTGTGTCCTCCCTGTGTCCTATAGGCAACTTTTCCTATGTCCCTGGATGATGTTTGGGTATATGGAATCAAAAGTGAATATATACTAGTTTATCGGAAATGTAACAGATTATAATTATTGTAGATTATTAGTATATTTTGGCGTTTTTTAGATATCTTGAAGGTCGGTGAAAGATGGATGGTTTACGATGGTTTACTGCTTGCTGTCTTAGTAGGGTTTATTCGCGGTGGGAGCTTAAAAGGGTTTGGAGAGATTCAATTTAAAATGGGATGGGTTTTCCCGGCTCTTCTTCTCTTTCAGCTCTGTATTTTCTATTTTCAAAATAAAATTGAATGGGTTGGTTCAATAAGTCAGGTTTCCTTTATGGCTGTCTATGTAATTGGACTGATCTTTTTATGGATCAATCGGTTTCACAAACATTTCATGTTCATTTTTATGGGGGTTCTTTTGAACTTTATTGTCATGGCAGTAAATGGAGGTAGAATGCCCGTTTCCGCTGAGGCTGCATTACATTTAGATCCATATTATCTAGAAACGATGAAAAACAGCTTGTATGCAAAACACACACTTGGCACAGACTCTACAATTTTCACTTTTTTAGGTGACATTATTCCATTAAAAGCACCCTATCCAAGAGAGCAAATTATTAGCATTGGAGATGTGGTAATGAATATAGGGGGCTTCCTTGCGATTCAAGAAATAATGTTGCGCAAGCAAGAAAGAATGGATCCATTAAATGGCACTTCTAAGGAGGTGAATATATAATGAAATTTAAAGCAAAAAATGCTATCCTAAACATACTTATTATTGCTTCTGCTATCGTAGCATTAACTTCAGGGTGGAAATTCTAATAAAAGTAAAAAAGAGGGAGCAATTCCCTCTTTTCCACTCTTTCCTAATTTGTATGTTGTGAGCGTGATAAAAATGGTATTCAAACGTCAAAATTTCTATATTGCCTCCATTTGTGGATTAAGCTTATACCTTAATTTTATAAATTTTCCGCTTCATATAGAAGAGTTATCTCATTGGGTTTTAATCTATACACTAATCGGAGCCATTCTCCTCTTAAATCATTTCAATATAATTCTTCCATCTGGAAATTCATTATCAATGGATTCTGCCATTTATTTAGCCTGTATCTTTTTATTTGAATTAAATGTTCCGCTACTAGTTTTAATGTTTAGCAGCTTAGCATCCTTCTTTATTCGCTTTGAGCTTGCATGGTGGAAGCATTTATTTAATTTTGCTAACTATACCATTATGATTGTGGCTACTTTTTATTCATTTATCGTAACAGGGGGAGTGATTGGAAATGTAGATATTACAAATCTTTTCCCTTATATGATCTCATTGACTGTTTACTTTTTTTTAAACGTAATAATTATGTGGCTTTACTTTTTCCTGGAAAGCGACCTGTCTATTACAACAGTTTTTCGGAATTTATTTAGTAAAGAAGATATAAAAGAAGCGTTTATGAGTTATTTATGTACATTGGTTCTGTCCCTTGTCTTAACCATGCTCATTCATGAAAAACCGATATTTGGTGTTTTCTTATTTGTTACATTGGCAATTACGCTCTCACTTGCATTTCAAAAAGTGTTTTCTATGTATAAAATTGAAGAATCAAGAGCACAAAAGGACTTTTTAACTGGGCTCTATAACCATGGATACTTTAAACAAACGCTTGATGAATTGATTAAAAGAAGTGAGCATGAGCAGCCCTTTTCTATTGCCTTACTCGACTTAGATGATTTTAAACGATACAACGATTATAATGGACATGTTCAAGGGGACGAGCTGTTAGCATTCTTTGGAAGCTTCTTATCTGAAAAGGTGAAGGATCTTCCCTATATTGCCACCCGATACGGCGGAGAAGAATTCGGCATTATTATGCCTGAAACAGTCCAAGAAAAAGCGCAAGTCTTTATAAACAAAATCCGTAAGGAATACAATAATACCCAATTCAAAGGTGTTGATATTCTTCCGTCAGGCTGCCTATCCTTTTCAGCTGGAATCGCTGAATATGAAAAGGGAACCTACGGAGCCTCAGAGCTATTGGCGAGAGCGGACAAAGCTCTTTATTATGCAAAAGCTGAGGGGAAAAACAACAGTCAAATTTATAGGGAAGGCCTTGAGATTCAAAAAGGACTTCAAATTAAAGAAGAAATTGAAGGTCTTGAGCAGCAGCTGCAGATCTTTTTATCGAAAGATATCTATACGTATCAGCACAGTAAACGAGTGTTTCGATATGCTGTTGACATGAGTGATCAACTTAAATTAAGTGAGGAAGAAAAAAGACGGTTGATTCTAGGAGCTCTCATCCATGATATAGGGAAGCTGGAAATTCCACGGGACATCATTAATAAAAAAGGTAAGCTACAAGTACATGAATGGGAAATGATGAAAAAGCATGTGACGTACGGAAAAGAAATTCTTAGCTCAACCAAAAAATATGATGATCTCCTACCTCTTGTCGAGCTTCATCATGAACGATATGACGGAAATGGATATCCACACGGACTAAAGGGAGATCACATCCCAAAACTAGCTCGAATACTATGCATAATTGACTCCTTTGATGCTATGACAACCGAACGACCTTATCAAGTAACAAAAACCTTTGAAGAAGCAATTGTGGAATTACGCAGATGTGCTGGACAACAATTTGATCCGACTTTTGTGGAACCGTTTATTGAGATGATACAAACGGAACATAGGGATAAGTTTGAGAAGGACTGAGGGACAGGTCCCTTGTCCCGGGGACACACACATGTTAGTGGGTGTCCCTAATGTTTATGTAAGCATAAGAGAATGTTTTTTTGCAGGATTTTTTACTCAATTGATAGAATATTTTAATTATATACACTTCCATATTTACCCTTTTTGCCCTAATCACTATTACTCATGTTAAACTCCATTCATTCTTTCCTAAAATCCAAAAAGAATCCGCTAAATTAATCTGTAGATAGTAGTAGAAATCTAGAAAATGAGGTGTTTAAAATTCCGAGAGTAGCTAGGAAAAAGAGTACGAATGGTATTTATCACATTATGCTCAGAGGGATTAATCGACAAACGATTTTTGAAGATGACGAAGATAAGTTTAAGTTTTTAGCAACAATAAAGAAATACCAGCCTGTTAGCAGATTTAGCCTTTACGGTTACTGTTTAATGGACAATCATGTTCACTTACTAATCAAGGAATCTGAGGAAACTATTTCACTTGTGATAAAGAGAATAAGTTCGAGTTATGTTTACTGGTACAATATGAAATATGAGCGCTGTGGTCATCTCTTTCAAGATCGATTTAAAAGTGAAAATGTAGAAAATGTCAGGTATTTTTTAACCGTCCTTCGATATATCCACCAAAACCCCTTAAAAGCAGGCTTGGCCTCAAATGTTTTCGAGAGCAAATGGACAAGTATAAATGAGTATGTTTTGCAAGCAACCATTGTAGAT